>JAUZPC010000021.1 GCA_030706105.1 Bacteroidota bacterium
AATATAGCCGAAGAAACCCAAAGGAATTTGACTGCTTTCTATCCGATGGCAGAAAAGAAAAACATCTATTTGAAATTACTGCCTGTAAAAAATGATATGGTTTGTAATTTAGATAAACAGCTTTATTTCCAGATTCTAAATAACTTACTTCACAACGCAATTAAGTTTACAATTGATGGGGGTGTTACTGTAATTCTGGATAGTGTTGTGGAAGGTGAAAATAAATTTGCTATTATAAGAGTAATGGATACCGGCATAGGAATTCCGGAAAAATACCACGATATTATTTTTGATGAATTTAGACAAGTCAGCGAGGGGCTAAGCAGGCATTTTGAAGGTTCCGGTATCGGTTTAACTGTTACTAAAAAGTTTGTTGAATACCTTGATGGAATTTTAACACTGCAGAGCAAACCCGGGGTTGGAACTACTTTCGTGCTAAAATTCCCTCAATCAATTGCTGATGGAAATGATTATTTAAAAACATATTCCAACAACTAAGAATTTCAATTTTACAGTTTACCGGTTCAATTACTCCCCGGCAGCAGCTTTTACATCATTAATTAAATCTTCAATATCTTCTAACCCGACTGAAAATCTTATCAGGCTGTCGGTTATGCCAAGGGCATCTCTTTTTTCTTTTGGAACAGATCCATGCGTCATCACTGCCGGATAATTGATCAAACTTTCCACACCCCCCAGGCTTTCAGCCAGAGTAAAAATTTTCACATTATTCAATATCTTTTTAGCTTTCTCGTGTGTCCCAAAATCTGCAGAAACCATTCCGCCAAAACCTCTCATTTGTTTTTTTGCAAGTTCATATTGAGGGTGGCTGGGCAGTCCGGGGTAATAGACTTTTTCGGCTAATTTTGAATTAAATAAAAATTCCGCAAAAGCAGTTGCATTGCTGTTATGTCTTTCCATCCTTACCGCTAATGTTTTAGTGGAACGCAGTACGAGCCAGCAATCAAATGGGGAGGGTACTGCTCCGGCGGCATTTTGATAATATCTTAATTTGGATTCTAATTCCTTACGTGAAGTGACTAAAATTCCGCCAATTATATCACTATGTCCGTTAAGGTATTTAGTAGTACTGTGGAGGGAAATATCTATGCCGAATGTTAATGGATTTTGAAAGTAAGGACTCATAAATGTATTATCAGTAACACTTATCAAATTATGTTTTTTACAAATGGCTGCAACTGCTTGCAGGTCAGTAAGGTCAAGCATTGGATTGGTAGGGGTCTCAACAAAAACCAGTTTCGTATTCTCTTTGATAGCAGCCTCAATGTTTTGTACATTGGAAGCATCAACCCATGTAAAATCCAACCCGAAATTTCTCATTACAAGCTCAAATAACCTATACGTGCCGCCATAAACATTTTCTGATACAATTACATTATCTCCGGCTTTTAATAAGCTTAAAACTGCTTGTACTGCGGCTATGCCGGAACTGAATGCTATGCCGTATTCTCCTTTTTCAAGGATTGCAATATTCTTTTCCATTGCCGCCCGTGTTAAGTTTGTTGTCCTCCCATAAGTATATCCTTTATGTTTTCCCAATTCTTCCATAGCATAGGTTGAGGTCTGGTAAATTGGCGTGATAACTGCACCGGTCGCTAAATCAGGTTCCTGCCCGCCATGTATTGCATCAGTTGAAAATCCCATAGTTCTTCCTGTTTAAGTTTATATAATAATGTCTATTAAAAATATACAAAATGTTTACTAAATAGTACAACTATTTTTTCATTTGCTCATAATCAGAACAAAATTACAAGGATTTGTGTGGCACATTGTTTGAATAACATAAGCAGAGAAACTTAAAGAGGAAAACAAAATGAAAAAGCTATTATATCTTATACCAGTAATACTGATAATATTCAGTTTTAAGGTTGAAGCAAAAAGCTACAACAATGTCGGATTCGGATATTTCTATTCACAATTAGACCGTTACGGAGAATGGGTGGAATTTGATTATGGTGTTGTAGCATTCCGTCCTCATATCCGCAGTCACAACTGGGCTCCTTATACTATGGGTAGGTGGATATGGACTGACGATGGATGGTATTGGGATAGTTATGAAGCTTTTGGCGGAATTACTTATCACTACGGACGTTGGTTTAATGATGAATATTATGGCTGGATTTGGATTCCTGATTACGATTGGGCTCCTGCCTGGGTAGAGTGGAGATATGATAATGATTATATTGGCTGGGCTCCTTTATCTCCTTATGCAGAATATTCAATTTCCTATGGAATCAGATATTCTCATCCATATCAGTCACCTTACAGCCACTGGCACTTTGTTGATATGAGACATTTTTGCGATGACCATGTATATAACCGGTTTGTTGTAGGTGAAACTGTTAAATATAGAGTTTACAATAATACCAGAACCAGAAATGAGTATGATACACGCAATGGAAGAATTATAAATAGAGGATTCGATGTCCAGACAATTAGACAGAGAGGTGTTTCTGTTAGAGAAAGAACAATTGAAAGAGTTTCAGACGTTAGCCAGTTGAGAAATAATGGAAGCGATAACACTAAAATCCGGGCTCTTGTTGTTGACAGAAATAGAATTTCGCAGGGTGATAGCAAACAAAGAGATTTTACTAAATCAACAAGAACAAGCATGGAATTAAAGAATGTTCAAATAGGAAGAGATGAACTGAGAGTAAAAGAAAATACACGTAATACAACAACTGAAACCAGAACTGATACCGAAAGAAAACCAGTTGTAAAAGAGCAGAATAGAAATAACAACAATAACAGAGGTAATATTGAAACGACACCACCTGTTAAAAGAAATGATGTTAAAGGAAATACCAGACAGAATGTTAAAGAAACTGAGAGAGACAGAATCATTAAAGAAAATGAAAGAACGATAAACAATAATAGAAGCGTTAATACAACTACTCCTGTTAAAGAAGATCGTAAACAGATTCAAACAAGAGTCAATAATTCTCAAAATAATAACAATCGCAGTTCTAATACAGATAATAAACGTGATGTTAAAGTTGAAAGAAGAACCGAAACAAGAACAAACGTAATTGAAAAAAGGAATAATAGCGGGAATACTACTCAGATAAAACGAGAAACTACTGTTGAGAAAACGAGAGAACAGAATACTGTTAGGAAGACTGATGAAAAAAGAGAAGATGTAAAACGAGATAATCAAAGTAGGGGGAATGAAAGATCACGTTAGATGTGTTGGTTAATCCACACGAATGAAAAAGGGAACTTTGCAGTTCCCTTTTTTATTTTATGTTACTTATGCTTTAAATGGTTCAAAGCTTACAAAGTCAGCATGATGAACAATTATAGCTTCAACAGTTCTTTTACCTAAATCACCTTCTGCGGAGTGGTAAGCAATTATATGCTGTACTTCGGGAGGTAAATCAAAACGGGCAGCAATTGCCGCCCCGCTAAATGGATGCCTTAGCAATTTTCCGGCTTTACTTGTTGTCAGCTTTCCGTCTACCATATCATATTCAAGTAGTTTGCCAACGTCAATTAAAATTGCTCCTGCAATCAGTATATCCATATCAATATTTATCTCACTGCCGAAATTACTTTTCATTTTATTTGCAATATCAACAGAAAGCTGAACACAAGTTCTTTTATGATTCATAAAAGAAACATTGCAGTTCTTTAATAATAATGAAAATGGTATTTCTTCAAGATCTTTTGGACTAAGAACGCTATTATTAATAGCATAAACCCAGCACTCAAGAACTTTATTCTTCAGTACGGTATCTTTAATCCATTCAATTTCAGGCCATATTTTTAGGACATCATCATTCATATTATGCCTGTTCTATAATTTACTGATAATTGCGTCTGTCATTTCCTGGGTAGTGCAGGCTCCAAACTTAAATACATCAGGGCCGCCTCTCAACTTCATCATATCATATGTTTTAACTTTTCCTTCTTCAATAACCATCTCTATCGCTTTTCTTATCTTTTCTGCTTTCTCAATTTCTCCAATATGATCCAGCATCATGCACGCGCTAAGAATCATTGCAATCGGATTAACTATGGAAGGATTAAGCTCCTGATATTTAGGAGCTGAGCCATGTGTCGGTTCAAAAACAGATACTTCATCTCCTATGTTGGCACTGCATGCAAATCCAAGACCGCCTATAAGACCTGCAAACCCATCGCTGATGATATCACCGAACATATTTTCTGCAACTATTACACCGTAAATCTCCGGATTTTTAGTCAGCCACATCATTTGTGCATCTATGTTGGTATCCCATAAATCTATTCCCAGATACTTCTTAGAAATTATTTTGGCTTCATTAACCATCATACCTGAAGTTTCTCTTAATACATTTGGCTTTTCACATATAGTAACGTTCTTATAACCAAATTTATGTGCATACTCAAATGCTGCTTCAATAATTCTGCGGCAGCCGTTCCTGGTCATTATACGGGTAGAGATTGCCAAATCTTCACCCGGAACATTTTTAAATCTTGCCATTTTAGGATGAGTTTCAAAAGCATCCCTTACTTGTTTAGGAGGGTTAGTCCATTCAACACCGCCATATAAACCTTCTGTGTTTTGTCTGAAAATTACAGCGTTAACAAGAGGTTCTCTAAAACCGTCATTCGTTCTGATAATAAAATTAAGAGGATTCCCTTTAAAAGATCTGCATGGGCGGATACATTTATCAAGATTAAAAATTTGGCGTAATGAAACTATGGGGGAAAAATATACAAAACCTTTATCTCTTAGCTGAGGATCTAACTCTTTTAAAGCAGCATCTTTAGGCTTACTGGTTATAGCACCAAACAAACCAATTTTATGTTCTTTCAATAAATCTACTGTCCTTTGAGGTAAAGCATTTCCCTCAGAGCACCAGAAATCCCATCCAATGTCCCCATGAACATATTCAGCATCAAATCCAACTGCATTTAATACTCTGATAGATTCCGGTAATACTGTTTTTCCAATGCCGTCTCCGGGTAGGGCTACAATAGTTCGTGACATAAAAAAATCCTATTTATTTTATAAAAAAATTATGACCCTAAATTATGAAGTTTAAACTAAATTACAAAAGGGAAAATTAAAAAAGTTCAAAATTAAAGTGTAAAAGTATCCTCAAAGTACAAGTTAATTAAAATTCAGATTTTAATATCTTAATTCTTAGCTTTCCTATATCCTGATACTGCTCTATATTTCGGTTGCTTATTGCATTTCATTTATTTATATGATAATTTTGAATATAGTTTTCCAATAAAGTCAAATCGAAATTATTATTTTTGCAAATTAAAAGTATTTACCTGATAAGTATTAAATGTCCAATCAGGCCTGATGCCTTAATAATATCTGATTGCTTTAAATGAGTAAAATTTGTAAATCTTTTTTTAGATTTATCAAGAATAAGAGTTAAAAAATACTGTGAAAAGAATGATGAACAATAAAAATATGCCAATCAATAGCGGCGTCAAATTAAATACTGACGATTTTTTATGTGATTTAATAATCCAAAATTCGTTTGAAGCCGTATGTTTTTTGGACCTTAATGGTATGGTGTTAAGTTGCAATAACAATTTATTGGGAATGGCTAAACTCAATGCAGAAGATTTTATCGGGCATCATTTCTCTGTTATTTTCCATGAAAGTATTAGGAAATCAGAAACATCTATTTATGAAAGTTTTATAAGTTCAAATAATCAGCTGTATGAACTGGATACAGTAAAGACATTGTGGGATGATAGAATAGTTAATATACTTTTTAAGTTTACAAGATTTACTCATTCTAAGGATAATAAGGAGCAAATAGCAGTATTTGTAAAAGATCTTTCTGCTGAAAAGAATAAAGAAAATCAGCTCCAAAAAAAGGACAGGCTTATGCAGGGAATTGCAGAAGCTACAAAAACTTTAATTTCTTCAAATGATACTGAGTATGCTTTTAATGCTGCCCTTAAAATATTGGGGACTGCGGCGGAAGTTGACCGAGTGTATATTTTTAAGCATCTTGTTCTGGATGATACTGAAGAAATGTATGTTAAGCTATTATGCGAGTGGGCTGCGCCTGGTGTAGAATCCCAAATTGAAATGGAGGCTATGCAGAGGTTGTCTTATTCGAGATTTGAATTCCTTCAATTCTATGATAATTTTTCTAAAGGAAAGACCCTTAAATTTATTATTAAGGAACTGCCTGCTGTTCATCAGGATATTTTTATTGATAAGAGTATTAAATCAATTATTTTAGTTCCAATTATGATTGACAACTTGTATTGGGGCTTTATTGGTTTTGATGAATGTGTGGTTAACAGAATATGGACAGACAATGAGGAATCTTTATTAATAACAATGGCCTCTACAATTGGTGCGGTTATTAAAAGGAATTATATACAGGAAGAATTAGTTAAAAAGAATAACCAACTGGATACTGCCATTAAAAGTGCTGAGTCCGCCGTTAAAGCTAAAAGCGAATTCCTTGCTTTAATGAGTCATGAAATCAGGACCCCTATGAACGGCGTTATTGGAATGACGGGGTTGCTGCTGGATACTTTGCTGGATGATGAACAGCGCGAGTATGTGGAGACTATTAGAATTAGCGGTGACCAGCTGTTAGTAATTATTAATGACATTCTGGATTTCTCCAAAATTGAGTCTGAGAAACTTGATCTTGAATATAATCCTTTTGACCTAAGAGATTGCATTGAAGATTCTTTGGATTTGTTGGCTTCCAAAGCCTCGGAAAAAGGATTGGATTTGGCTTATTTGGTGGAAAATAACACGCCAAATACTATTTCCGGAGATGTTACCCGGTTAAGACAAATTTTAACTAACTTACTAAGTAATGCAATAAAATTCACTGAAAAGGGGGAAGTCTTTATAAATGTGTCTTCCGAGCTGGTTGATCAAAATGTTCATAAAATACTTTTTTCAGTCAAGGATACCGGTGTAGGCATTCCCAAAGATAAAATGGGGCGGTTGTTCAAATCATTCAGTCAGGTAGATACTTCAACTACCAGAACACATGGCGGTACCGGCCTTGGGCTTGCCATAAGTAAAAGGCTGGCAGAGATGATGCAGGGTGAAATGTGGGTGGAAAGTGAACCAGACAAAGGTTCAACTTTTTATTTCTATATTACTGTTCAGTCTGTAGCTTCTCAAATGAAAGTATATCTGCATAATAATGCCCCGCAGCTTACGGATAAAAGTGTATTGATAGTTGATGATAATAAAACAAACCGTAAAATATTGGAAGTTCAAACATTTAACTGGGGTATGAAATACGTTTCTGCTGCATCACCTTTTGAAGCATTGGAAATTCTTAAGAAGCGGTCTTTTGATGCTGCAATACTTGATTATCAAATGCCCCTTATGGATGGCGTTTCACTTGCCTCCGAGATTAGGAAGCTGCCTAATGGTGTTAATCTGCCTATTATAATCTTGACGTCAATCGGCAAAAAAGATGAAAGTCCTGAATTCAATAAACTAAATATCGCTGCTTTTTTAAGTAAACCAATTAAGCAGGGAAGTTTATATGAGAATTTAATCAATGTTCTACAGGGCAAGACAAAATCGGTTGTTAGGCAAAGTACATTTAAAATAGACAGCACGTTGGGTACTAAACATCCAATGAGAATTCTATTAGCTGAAGATAACGTGGTTAATCAAAAAGTTGCAAAAAAATTACTGGAAAAGATGGGCTTTAGGGCAGATGTTGCCGCAAATGGGTTAGAAGTATTGGAATATGTAAGGAAAATAAATTATGACCTGATATTTATGGATATCCTGATGCCTGAATTGGATGGTTATGAAGCTTCCATAATTATCAATAATGAGTTCCCGGCTGAAAAGCGCCCTAAAATTATTGCAATGACGGCTAATGCAATGCAGGAAGACAGGGAGAAATGTCTTGAGGCCGGAATGGATGATTTTATAAGCAAACCAGTTAGAATTGAAGATTTGCAGGATATGCTGAATAAATGGGGCAACATAATCTTTGAACAGAAAGACTTTATCTTCAATGATTTCCTTAAACGGAAAGCCGGTCCTAAATACTTAGATGAAAATAAAATATCATTTTTAACTGATCTGCAATCAGATGATGATATATTTTTCTTGCTGGAATTATTAGATGTATATATAAATGATATGCCCAAAATAATTGATCAAATCAAGCATGCGGTTGATAAAGTCGATTTTAAGCATATCCTTTTCTATGCACACAAGCTGAAGGGAAGCGCATTAACTTTAGGGATAGATAAGCTTTCTGAACTATGTTCAGAAATTGAAACATTAGCTAAGTTAGGGGAAAATGATGCTAAAATTAAGCAATACGCTAATGAATTATTTGAAATATTTGAATATGTAATTAAGGAGCTTATGCAGCTTAAAGAAAAATATTTGAATATGATGGGGAAAGAATAGATAAATTAAGGTATTAACAAAAATAAATTTTATTAAGCTTGATAAATAGCTCAAAAATGTGGATATTTGCTATCTAATTTTCCGGGGCTGTTGATAAATTGATGCCCAACTCCGTGAGGTCCGGAAGGAAGCAGCGGTCAGCATTTGGTTTATGCAGCAGTTCCCGGTTTTTTTATTTTAAATTTTCATTGAAAATAGCCGGCGGAATTAAAAATTCCAAAATACCCCCACCTTTAACTGCTTTATTCCTAAAAATAATTTTTGCAATTGCAGATTTCTTAAATTCAGCTTCAGCCCGTTCGGAAGAAATAAAATCAGATAAATGATGCGACATATCCGGCTGATGTCCTACGCATGCAATATTTTCTCCGCCAAGGGAATTAACCAATGTAATAATATTATCTAATTTACTCCCGCAGCCAAGCATATTCTCAATTAATAGCTTATCCATGGAATTATATGCAGAAGCAATTATTTCTGCAGTCTGTAAGCTTCTTATGTATGGAGATGAAATAATGTAATCAAAATTCTGTATTATTCTTTTCCAATAACTTACAGCATTCATTGTAGCGATAGTGCCTTTTTCAGTCAGCCGTCTGTCAAAATCTTTTTTGCCGTAAGTACTGTTTTCTGCATCGCCATGTCTAATCAAAAATAAATTCATATACTATATACATTTAGGGTTAACAATCAATTACAAACGAATTAATAATATCTTCAAAATATTTTTTTGAGGTTTTAAAGATACTCTTATTTATCTGGATCATCAATAAGAATTTTCTATTTGCGCAGGTATACTCAAAGTACCGCACAACTGTGTTGTTATCTTCAATTGCATCAGAGAAAAACACAGTATATTTACCTTTGCTTTTGTTGCTAAGCTTGCTGGTTACGTAGTTTTCTGTCTTATCGTTTCCGGCTAAGGGGGCTATAAAAATTGATGAATTTAATGAATCATTTATATATTTGAAACCAGTTAAGGATTTCTTTAAGTTACCTGATGCATTATAATTTTTAAATAAAGTCCATCCCTTTTCTACATTAATTAAAAAATGGTTCATCTGAAAGAAATAGCTTGGGTCGTCAATTTCATCGGCTCTCCTGGCTAAATCATAAATCAACTGAGGCTTTTGTGGCTGAATAAGCAGATTACTTACTTCTGTCAGTACAATCTTTTCAAATGTATTCCCACTGCTTACATACTTGTTCATTGAATTGTCATACAAAAAAACATCTCTTCCAATTTCTCCATCCTTTGCAGAGATTATTACAGTACTTACTGAATCTTTAACCGAAGAAACAATGTCTTGTGTATATGTATTATCAGGCAGTATAAGCTTTGTATAAGCCCTATACACAAGTGCAAACGTACTTTCTTTCTGTCTATATATGGATAAACGGGATATTATTGCAGAATCTTTTGAAACAAACGCATCCTTTACTTCAATATTTAGTGCGTTTTCCTTAAAATAATTCTTCAGTTCGGTTACACCGTTAAGCGATTTATCAATTAAAAGCAGATTTAAATCCTTATCATATAAAGCAAAACGATTATAAAACGGATTTTTATGTTGCAATACAATAGTAAAAATTTTGTTGTTATTTAAATTAATACTGTCTATTTTTATTTGTTCAAAAATAATTGGTAAAGTAAAACTTGAATCTATTATGTTTTTCAGTAAGGAGTTAGAAGTTTTATTTCCTCTAATTGCCTGATCTAAATAATTTTGAACATCGTAAACCGAGTACTCAGTTGATTTCTGCTTGTTTAGTAGACCACAATCAGTAAAACTTAGACAAAAAATTACTGCAATAAGAAAATTTATAAGGAATTGTAAATATTTGTGCATAATTAATAAGTTCTATAGAAAATTTTATTGAGTTCTAATTTATTTTAAATTATCTGATAATTTCGAGCTATAAAATATACAATATGGAAGAGAATAACAACGACATTTTGAGTTTATCATCTGAGCGGAAGTTCCTTAAAGGGCTTATCAATAACCTGCCTGATGCTATAATTGTAATAGGTTTTGACGGTAAAATATTGCGGGTAAACAAAAGGGCCGAAGTAATATTCAATTATTCTAAATTAGAACTTATTGGCAGCGATATAGAAATTATTATTCCGGTAAGGCTTAGAGCACATCATGTTAAAGCCAGAATGGAAATGCTCCAGAGTGAAGAACTCCCATTAGTACGCAGCAGCTTAGTTACGGGGCTTAGAAAAGACGGTACTGAATTTCCTGTTGAGATAATTGTTACTCCGGTTGATATTGATGAAAAATATGTTATTTGTGTTGTAAGAGATTTATCGGAAAAACATAGACGGCTTTCCGCACTTGCACTTAGTGAGAGCAGGTATAGAATATTATTCAACTCGGTAGCTGTTGGTGTACTGCAATATAATAATAATTTAATTATTACTGATAATAATGATAAATTAGAGGAGATATTGAATGTCCCAAAAGATTTTTTTCTAAGAAAAAGCATTAGGGATCTTGTAACTCCAGACGTGGTTGAATATTTTGAAAGTGCTCTTAAGGGAAATGAAATTAAGATTGAAGGGCCCTACAAATCATTTTTTAATGCAAGTAGTGCCTGGTATTCCCTTAAAATATCCCCAATTTATAGTCAGCAGGAAATTATTAGCGCTGTAGCGCTAATTGAAGATATCACCCAAAAGGTAGTTAGAGAAGAAGCTATAAAGGATAGTGAAACAAGGTTCAGATCTCTGGTTGAAAACATTCATAATATTGCGGTTTATGGATGTAATGAAAAAAGGGAAGTCATATATTGGAATAAAGCCTGTGAAATTTTTTATCGGTTTTCAGCTGCAGAAGTCCTGGGTAAACAAATTGAAGAGTTGATTTTTGCAGACGAAAGTAAAGCGTCTATTGTAGAGACTATTGATAATATCTTTTCTACCGGCAATTCTATCCCTGCTTTAAAATTAACGGTAAGAAGAAAGGATGGAACATTATTTCCTGTGCAGTCCAGTTTTGTAATGCTTAGAAATAATAAGAATGAAAAAGAACTTTTCTGTTTGGATATTGACCTGAGTGAGCTTAAAACTGCTTATCAGAAGCTGAGAGAGCAGGATAAGTACCTGCAGGTGTTAGTTAATCAGCTTCCGGTAATGATGTGGTCTGTGGATAGTGAATTAAAAATTACTTCTATAAGCGGGGCTGATATACAGCAGCTTAATATGCCTGCGGATGAATATTTGGGGAAAACACTTTATGAAATTTTTAAAACGAATGACGATACATTTTTACCGGTCGCCTCTCATCTAAAAGCTCTTAGAGGGGAATCTTCTACTTACGAAAAAGTTTACAAATCTAAAACTGTTCTGATATTTCTTGAACCTATAAAAAGCGAAAACAATGAGATTATCGGATGTCTTCGTCTTGGGGTTGATATTACCAAGCAGAAAGAAGCTGAATTAGCTCTTAAAGAAGTTGTAAAAAAAACCGAGGAAATGAATAATCTAAAAAGTAATTTTCTTGCTAATATGAGCCATGAATTGCGGACACCTATGGTCGGGATTTTGGGGTATGCCGATATTTTACGGCATGATGGAGAAAAAGAATTTTTTACTAATATTGGCAGCAGCATTTATAAAAGCGGAATTCGCCTGTTGGAAACATTAAATAAAATTTTGGACCTTTCCAACATCGAGAATAACAAAGTAAGCTTTAATCCTGTAGAGAATAATTTAATTGACTGTATTACTGAATGCATTGATTCAAACATTGGATATGCAAACGAAAAATCATTATATCTTCAAGTTAATGTAGATAAAAAAGTAGTATGTGCCGCGTTTGATAAGATTGCTTTCCAGAACATACTTAATAACCTGATAAATAATGCAATTAAATATACTGAGCAGGGCGGTGTAACTGTAAGTGTTTATGAAGAAATTATTGAGGGCGTTTTATCTGCTATTATTACTATTGAAGATACCGGAATAGGCATTCCCGGAGAATTCCATTCACTAATATTTGAAGAATTCAGACAGGTTAGTGAAGGACTTGGTAGAAATTTTGATGGTACGGGCCTGGGGCTTACTTTAGCCAAAAAATATATAGAAAAAATGAACGGGAAAATATATTTAGAAAGTACTTTGAATAAGGGCTCTAAATTTACAATAGTCTTTCCCGTCTCGCATAGTGATTATAACAGGGGATTGAAGAATAATTCACAAAGTGCAATATCCGGATTGAAGGCGGAAACCGTGTCGGAAGAGGTAATGCTTGTGGAGGATGATGCTATTAACCAGAAAGTAATTAAAGCCTGCCTGAAATCATTATGTAATTTATCAATAGTATCCAAGGGGGTTGATGCTATAAAACTGGCAAAAGAAAAGAAATTTTCCGCTATATTGATGGATATAAATTTGGGCAGAGGATTAAATGGGCTAGAGACCGCAGCAGAAATTAGAAATATTCCCGGCTATGAGAATACCCCAATCGCTGCAATTACAGCTTTTGCAATGAAGGGAGATAAAGAAGAATTCCTGGCTAAAGGCTGTACGCATTATATCTCAAAACCTTTTAATAAAAGGCGTCTTGTCAGCTTTGTAAAAGATCTTCTTGGCAGGTAATACTTACCAAAGCCATATTTTGCCGTAAACTAGTTATTCTATTTGATAGCAGGTACGGAAGATGTGCTAACTTTGGTTGAATCAGTACTCTTTTTAACTTTTTTTGTCTTTTTCATCAGGTCTTTATTAAGCAATGATTTTGTATGAGCTTTACTTTTCAATGCTGCATAAGACTCAATGGGAACTCCCTCCGTCTGGATATTCGAATCATCTATTATTATTTTAGGTAAAGAGTTCTTGGCAATTGTACTATCCTTTAGATAGGTTGACCTGTTTTTAATAATAGATAACAAGCTGTTATAGTCCGGTTTTTCATAATTTTCATTTTGGCTGGCAAACTTAACTACTAAACCCGGAATCCCGTCATGTATAAGGACCGGTGTTCCTTTAACCACATATTTAAAAACTTCCTTGGAGTCTTCCCTGGAAACCCTAACGCATCCGTGGGAACTTGGTCTTCTTCCAAGACTTCTATAATAACTGCTAGTTTCCAATGCATGGAAACCTATGCCGTTATTAAAACCCATCCAATTCAGCAGGGGGACATTATCAAACTGTTTAGAGCGGCAGAATGTGGCTTTGGATTGTATTACAAACAGCCCTATAGGAGTCTTTACTCCTTTTTCAATGGCTGGATTGCCGGTAGATACTTTAAAAGTGTAATCCTCTTTATCAGTAAAATGTAAATATGCAATCTGTTTTGATAAATCAATTTCCAGGTAGGTTTTTCTTTGAGTATAAATAGTATCTTGGATAATATTATTTCCTGAAGGGGAATTATTCCCTCCTGTTTTGTCGTTTCCTAAGGGATTTGATAATCCGTCATTTGAAAACAATATACAAAACAAAAATACACACAGAAAAAAACGAACTGTACTTCTGAACATTCCTATTCCCGCAATTTTTTTTATGGATTACTACAAATTAGGGAAAAATTTGTAAATAAAAAAATTTTATACCTTTAAATCTTCTATTTATTAAGAATTTCATTTCTGGGGGTGAAAATAAGAATATACAAGCTCTGCTTTCTTTCCAATTACCTTTGTCAGTTCCTCTACGCTTGCGTTTTTAATCACGTCAACACTGCCTAATTCCTTTAGCAGCTTTTCGGCAATTAGATTGCCTATACCTTTAATGTCTGTTAGCTCGGTGGCTATTGTCCTTTTACTTCTCCTTAGTCTATGGAATGTAATTGCAAATCTGTGAGCTTCATCCCTGACTTGCTGGAGCAGCTTTAGCCCGGAAGATGCTTTTGGTATTAACTCCGGCTCGCTTTCTCCCGGTAAAAACACTTCCTCAAGCCTTTTGGCAAGACCTATTATGTTTTGATTATTTATACCTAAACCTTCAAGTATCTCAACAGCACTGGAAAGCTGCCCTTTACCTCCGTCAACCATAATTAAATCGGGGAAGATGCTATTTTCTTCCTTAAGCCTTGAATAACGCCTGCCGATTACTTCTTTCATGCTTGAGAAGTCATCAGGACCATCAACAGTTTTAATTATGAATTTTCTATAATTACTGCGCTTTGGCTTTCCGTTTTCAAAAACGACCATGCTGGCAACGGAATCAGTCCCCTGAAGGTTTGAAATATCAAAGCACTCAATTTTTAGGGGGGGATTTTTTAATCTTAAATCTCTTTGCAATGCCTGAACAGGATAGGGGATATGCCCTTCGTTTTTAAGTTTCTGCAACTGAATTTCTTTTAATGTAAGTATTGCGTTTTCTTTGCATAGCTTTACTAGTGACTTGAGATTACCCCTTTGCGGTATTATAAACTTTACTTTTTTATTTGATTTTTGGCTTAACCAGGCAGTAAGCGTTTCTTTTTCATCAGGCTCAACTTCCAGCAGTATTTCCTTTGGAACCTCAACAAATTCATTATCATAATAAAATTGAATTGCGGAAGTATATACGGATGGCAAATCTTCTGAATTTTCAAGCTTTAACTTCAGCTTCTTCTTGTCAATTAATTTTCCGTTCCTAATCAATAATATTGAGCAGGCGGAGTCATTATCCTCAACAGCTACTGAAATAATATCCCTGTCCTCATAATCTTCACTTACTACTTTCTGTTTACCTGAAATTGTTTTCAGCTTTTCAATCTTATCTCTTAATTCAGCGGCGGTTTCAAATGCAAGTTCTTCAACTGCAGCCTGCATCTTGTTATTTAGCTCTAAGATTAAATCGTCAGTTCTGCCCTTTAGAAGTTTAGTAACCTCATTAACCATTTCGGAATAAGCTAATTGAGTAACTAAACCCTCACAAGGACCATCACATTTTTTTATGTGGTAATCAAGGCAGACTTTATATTTTTTTCTTGCGATAGTCTCATCATTAAGGATAAGCTTGCAGCTGCGGATTTTGAATATCTGGTTTATCATTCTTAAAGAGGATTTCATATTCCTGACTTCGGTATAGGGGCCAAAGTATCTGGAACCGTCCTTTATTATTCTTCTGGTCGGAAATATTCTGGGGAAAGGCTCATTGGTAATCCTGATATAGGGGTAGGACTTGTCATCCTTAAGATTAATATTGTAACGGGGTTTAAGCTGCTTAATAAGATTATTTTCAAGGACAAGAGCCTCAACTTCATTGTCGGTAACAATTAACTCTATATGGGTTATTTTGCTAACCAGAGCTATGGTTTTTACTGAGTTCAGATTTGAATGAAAATAACTCCGCACCCGGTTCTTCAGGTTAATTGCCTTCCCTACATATATAACTTTTTCTTTGTCATTAAAGAATTGATAAACTCCCGGTTTATTAGGAAGATTTTTTAATATATCCTGCAAGTGTTGAGTCATAAGTCCGTTGTAATTTTATAAAGAATGAACGCTAAAAAATAACCAAGAAAGGGGATAGAAAAAAGAGAGAAAAGTTTTCAGTAATTTTACTTTTTTATTATCCTAAGTGAGTCATCAAGTGGAGAATCTTGTCTGGGAGTTATTACCGCTGTCATTGCAGATCTAACTTTGCTGGACTATTACTTTCCCCTGAAGAATGAAAAATTAATACATTAATAAAGTTAATACCCGGCGGTATAATTCATTGTATTGTAAATAATTAGGATCGTTTGTGTAATGCCTGTACTATGTGTAGTGCCGGATTTTTGTACATTTTAACAAATATTGGCTTCTAATATGTTTAATTCGGATTATGCGAAGTGAGCTAACTTATTATATAATAGTAAATTAAAGCCATTGCAATATATACAATATTCAAATCCGGCACTCGCATTACAAAGGTGTCAAAATGACTTCAAAACGATAAAATCCGGCATGAAAATCTGGAAAAACGGCCTCTGGAAATGTTCAAAACAATATGAAATAAAATACTATAACGTATTATAATATATAAAGATAATCGCATTCGCATAATCTTAAACAGTAAAAGGAGGTGCAATTTTTTAGTAATTAATTTTGCATCTGATTGTAAAGACTAAAAAAGATAATGCTTTAGAGGGGCTTTATTTGAGCCGAATTTGGC
>JAUZPC010000210.1 GCA_030706105.1 Bacteroidota bacterium
AATTTTACAATTTTAGATATTGATCAGGTTTGGACATATGATGTTTCAAAACATCGCAGTAAATCAATAAATACTCCTTTTGATAAACGTCTCTTTTCAGGAAAAGCCATTGCTGTACTAAACAATTGTAAAATGTTAAGTAATAATGATTTGATAGATATATAATATAGACATTATTGTATAATTAATTAAACATTGCAATTATATAAAGCTGCTAATTTCTAAAATTAGCAGCTTTTTTTTTGGCATTTAAGTTGACATATCTGAATTAAAATTCTTTAAAGGTGTTATTATGAAAGCTCTATTATATATATCGTTAGCATTTTCAGTGATATTTCTAAGCGGATGTGATAAGTGGGAGAATCCTTATGATTCTCAAGATTATAATCCACCATCAATTCCTACAAATGTAGTTGTTCTCAACGGTGATAACAGAGTTGATATTTCCTGGAATAGGAATAATGAAAGGGATTTAGAAGGTTATAATGTATACTATAGTACGTCCTATAATGGCAAATACACTTTAATTGGTAACACGCAGAATAACTATTTTGTTGATAATGAAGCCGTTAATGGAAATAAATACTATTATGCTGTTACTTCTTATGATGTAAATGGAAATGAAAGTGAACTGAGTAAAGATAATGTTTATGCAGTCCCAAGACCAGAGGGTTTCAACCAGACCGTGTTCGATTACAAGCAATTTCCTTCCAAAGCTGGTTATGCCTTCAGTAAATATCAGGCCGTTGCTTATGATAGTCAGGATGCCGATTTCTATTTCGAGAACTCTAATGGAACTTTTTATCTGAACGTCTGGAAAGATAGTGATATCAGAGATATGGGAATGACTCAAGACATTTATGATATCCAGTATGCTCCATCTACAGGATGGTCATCTACTAAGGATGTCATTGTCAAAGAAGGACATACATACGTAATTTGGACATGGAATAATCATTTCGCTAAAATCAGAGTTAATTATATCACGAATGAAAGAATCGTTTTCGATTGGGCTTACCAGTTAGTTGAAGGCGAAAAAATGTTGAAAAATGTAAAATCAAATACTGTCAGATTAGCAATCGATAAACAAAAAGATTAGAATCTTCTTTAAAATATTGATTTTAATTATTATCATTGGTTATACATTTTTAAAATTTGTTTATTGAACATGAAAATAAAATACATAATTCTATTTTTCTTTTTTGCGGGAGCACTTTTAAAGGTCCTTCCGCAAAATAATAAACAAAATGATCTGAAAATTAGTAATATCTTTTCTGATATTGAGATCGCACTTTCCAAGGGGGATGTAGATAAGCTTTCTGTTTATTTTAGCCATCAAACTTATTTTAGTTTAGCAAATGGCAAAAATGGATATTTTAGTTCTAACCAAGCATATTATATATTAGAAGACTTTTTTTCTAATTATAGGGCAATCTCTTTTAAATTCAATAACATAAATACAAAAGGGGCATCACCTTATAGCTCTGGCACTTATATATATGAATTTAGAGGAATGAAAAAAATTTCAAAAACTTATATTTCCTTAAAAAATATGGGTGGTAACTGGAAAATTTCTCAAATTACTATTAACTGATGCATAAGAGATTATTTCAATATCTTAAAAAGGATGAAAAGAAATATCTTCTATTCATCTTTTTGATCTTACTAATTCTCGCTGCTTCTGCTATCATCCTTCCTAAATATGTCAGTTATATTGTCGCAAATAGAACTTCGTTCCAAAACACTGAAACTGCAAGGATAGAAAAAGAAGCCGTTGCGATTTATAAAAGGCAAGAAACCAAAGTTATTAAAGCCGGAGAAGATGTTAAGCAAAAGCTGTTGAGAGCTCTCAGAACAGCAAATAACTCTTACGGCGGGATTGTAAAAGTTCTAAATTCTGAAAGATTTGATAACTACTCGGTTGAAATAGTTGCTCCTAATGGAAAATTGGTTGCATGGAATGATGAAATTGCAGTTGAACAAAAAGATATATTCCCATTATTCTTTCCGGTTGGGAACGTGTATTTCAATAACTCAAACTTAGTAACCTGGCTTACACTTGTAGATACTCTGAATATTGACAGTGACCAATTCTATGTTTTTGTCAGCAGACCTTTTGAGAAATACTATTCTATTAAAAATTCATATTATAAAGAATATTCATTTATTAAAACGTTAAATGACAATTTCTTAAATCAGTTTGAAGCTGACTTTTCTCCTTATGCATCATTTTCTAAGGATGGCCGGAAATATAGCTTTCCAATTGTAAATAATAAAAATAATAAAATAGGTGTGCTCACTTACTATAAACCATCCATTCAGGGTGAGATAGAAAATGCTCAGCAAATTGTTTCTAAAATTCAGTCTTTGCTTATACTTACTGCCTTTTTGTTATTAGGTTTAGGATTAAAGAAAGATTATAAAAACCTTACAAGGGGATTTTATAAATTCCTTGCTTCAACACTCTATTTAATAATATTAAGAATTGTTATATATGATGTCGGAATACCGGCTAAATTTATATCTGGTAGTATTACTGATCCGGCAAATTTTTCTTCCGCATGGGGTGGGGGAATTGTAAAATCGCCTATTGAATTTTTAATTACTAATATATTCTTTTTAATTTTCAGCATAAGCTCTTATATAAAACTTAAAAAATATATTTCAGAAGCTAAGAACTTTAATTTTATTAAAAAGTATTACTATCCTTTAGTGTTCATGGCGGCAACAATATTTTTCTGGTTGGCAAGGGGGCTTGCTGCTGCACTTAAAAGCGTAATAATAGATTCTTCATATAGATATTTTAATGAAACCGGGATTATACCCGGAGTTGTACCCTTTATGATGAGTTTGAATACGTTAATACTTTCTTCATCTATTTTTATGCTATTATTAAGTATTATTTTTTTAATAGTTAAATTTTATAATATAAATAATCCTGAGAATAATATAAAACTATTTATATTATTCCTGTTCTTGGGCTTTGAATTATTTGGAATCGCTTTTATTCTAGTTCAAAAAAGCCCTCTTATTCCGGCTGTTTACAGCATTTTACTTGTACTCTTGATCTTTGTTTTAGTTTATCACATTTATATTAATAAGCCCGGAAATATCTATAATTATGCCTATATAGCATTGGCCTCTTCTATATTTGCAATTGCTTTATTGAACACTTTTAACTTGGAAATTGAGAAAGAGTCATTAAAGAAAATTGCTCTGGATTTATCCAGAAGAGATGAAAATTATTATCAGTTCCTTATAAATGAAACCTTAGATGACGCAGTTAATAATAGCTCTATAAATAATTATTTGAATAATTCAAAAACTAATTTAAATTCCTCTGCATTTATTGTATGGAGTAAGAGTATTCTGCAAAGAGAGAGTCTTATCTCTTCGGTTACAATTTATGATAATTACCTAAAAAGATTCGGCAGTTTTAATGTAGAATCTGAAGAAGACTCTTTGGCAATAATGAAGCTAAAGGCAAATAAAATTAAGGATAGAGTCTTCTTTAATTCGATAAATACTTTCAATAAACGAGAGTATACCGGCATCACTCCTGTTCTGGATGGTGAAATAATTCTTGGATACGTTATTGTTAAAATAATTACTGATCCACAGTCAATTGGTTTCTCTAATCTACCTGAATTCATAAACCCTCGCTCAGATGACGCTACAACTGCCTTTGATTTAAAGGATATAAAAATAATGCAGTTGGTTAATGGTAAGGTCAGTCGTGTCTTTGGTAATATATTTCCTTCAAAAGAGCAGGTAGAACCAATAATTAAAGCTACCTTTTCGGCTGATAATGAAAGTTGGATTAATTTACCTCTGAATAACGAAAATTTTCTTACTTATTTAATAAAAAGCTACAAAGATTCCGGTGAAAGCATTATAGCAGTTTCATTAAGGGAAAAGCAATTTACTTGGAATCTATTTAACTTTTTTAAAATATTTATTGTGCATACATTTTTTATATTGATTCTTATTGCTTGTTTATTTCTTTTTAGTTCAAAGAAAATAAAATTTAGTTTTAGGATTCAGTTATTATTAGCTTTTCTTACAATTTCTATAATCCCAATTATAATACTGGCAGTATATAACAGAGAAATGGTTACTCAAAAAAGTACTATGTCAATTGCAGATGAATTGGGAGAGCGTTTAAATTACCTTAAAAATTTTATTGAATATAATTACAAAACAGCAGATTCAACTAATTCTCTGAATGTTTTTCAAAATGCAGCTCGGGAGTTAAAAATATCGTTTTCGGTGTATGAAGATGCCAATCAAATTTATAATTCTAAAGAGGACTATTTCAATGCCGGTTTATTTAATAGTAAACTTAACCCGGTAGCTTATTATTATCTTAATTACTTAAATTACCAAGAGTTTTTATCGGAAGAGCAAATTGAAAAGTTTACATACAACTCATATTACAAAAAGATTACAATAAATAACAAAAACTATATTATGGGCGTAAATGATGCCTTTAATAAAGTGCTTGTACCAATAACGGTTAATGATGTAGATGTCTTCTTATTTGGAGTATACTCATTAGCTGTAATTATAATCATAATCCTTAGCACGTTTTTAGCCAATAAAATATCTATGCCTATAAGAAAGCTGACAAAAGCTACAGATGCAATTGCTCATGGCGATCTTAACATACAAATTGATAATTCGGAGCGCGGGGAGATTAAAGACTTAATTGATGGATTTAATTTAATGACCTCTGAGCTTAAAAAGAATGAGATGCAGCTTGCTGAGCTTGAACGTGAAAATGCCTGGAAAGAAATGGCTAAACAGGTCGCACATGAAATAAAGAATCCGTTAACGCCTATGAAGTTGTCTATGCAGCTTCTTGTTGCGTCTTATAAAGAGAATACTGCTAAGTTTGATAGAATATTTGATAAATTATCTTCTACAATATTAAATCAAATTGAGAGTTTAAGCCAGATTGCGTCGGAATTTTCAAGATTTGCCCGTATGCCAAATTACAATCTTGAGCATATAGATGTTTTGCCTATTATTTATGATATTAAAAATCTTTTCCTGGATGAACAGGTAAAAATAAATATCTTATCTGCTGAAAAAGAAATTGAAGCCGAATTAGATAAATCTCAAATTAGAAGACTGTTCATTAATTTGGTTAGGAATTCCATTCAGGCCAAAGCTAGCGTCATTAACTTTTTTATAAATATTGTTGACGACAAATGCAATATAACTATTGAAGATAATGGAGAGGGTATTCCGGAAGGAATTAGAAATAAAATATTTGATCCCAATTTTACGACTAAAGAAAAAGGGATGGGGATCGGCCTAAAACTTGGCAAACGTTTTATCGAAGGAATAAACGGGAAATTGGAACTGCAATCGTCTTCTCAAAAGGGTACTGCTTTTTTAATTACTTTCAATATCAAAAAGGTCAGGTAATGAGGGAGCTTACTCAATTTCAAAAAGCAGCACTAAATACTAAACAGCACATTGCTCTTACTGCTAATGCAGGATCAGGTAAAACAACTATACTTTGTAAAAGGTATCTGGATATCCTTTTGGAATCCAATGTTCATGTTAAGGACATTGCTGCAATTACATTCACTGACAAGGCCGCCTCTGAACTTTATGACGCAGTTACAGGGGAAATAGCAGATAGATTATCTGAATTGAAATTATCTAAATCCGCTGCCAACAAAGAAGAGATAAACCAAATTAATTACACTATTGTACGGCTGGAGAACATTA
>JAUZPC010000211.1 GCA_030706105.1 Bacteroidota bacterium
GGGCTGCCGCTGACTTTTAATACCACCCATACACCCGGGTTTACTTATGGCTCCGATTTAAGAGATGAAGCTATGGTTTTGGAAACACTAACGTTGCTGGGCAGACGCACTTTGGCATCGGATCTTGTGAATACAATTGCTGCAAAACTTTCTGAAGATACGTGGTACAGCACACAAACCACTGCTTATTCCTTAATTGCTATTGCAAAATATTGCGGCAAAAACCCTTCCGGTTCAAAAATAATGGCCGGTGGTACTATTAATGGTAAACCAATCAATATCAATTCTTCGTCTTACGTAACGCAAATGCCTGTTGATATAAGTAAAGGTACTGCCAACATAACGGTAACGAATAAAGGCAGTAATGTGTTGTATGCAAGAATTATTTCTCAAGGGCAGCCTTTAACCGGCGAAAACCTGCAGGTGCAGAATAATCCTGCCATTCTTGGGTTGAATGTTACTTATCTTACAAGAGATATGAAACCAATTGATGTTTCTAAAATGAGGCAGGGCACTGATTTTATTGCAAAGGTTACGGTTAGAAATCCCGGCAGGCGTGGTTATTATGAGCGGATGGCGCTTACCCAGATTTTCCCCAGCGGCTGGGAAATTTTAAATACCCGTACGCAGGATGTTGAAAACACTTTTAAATCTTCCCCATTCGATTACCAGGATATAAGAGACGACAGGGTGTACACGTATTTCAATATAAATGAAAATGAGGCCCTCACTTATTATATACAACTGAATGCTGCTTACCTCGGTAAATATTTTTTACCTGGAACCTATTGCGGAGCGATGTATGATAATACCATTAATGCAGGAGTGAATGGGAAGTGGGTGGAGGTGGTGAAGGAGTGAAGAAATATTACCTGGTATGGTCGTATAACAAACCTAAAGTTTAATTGCTATTTTTGTAATCATAGTTATATAATACAAATGCAAACACTTACTGTTGAAATAACTAACAACAATGCCCTAAAGGTTCTTCAAAGCTTACAGGAGAAGCATTTTATCAGGATCAGGGCAGCTCATAATTTAAATTCCCTTGTATTCCCCGGTGAACCGTTAACAATTGAGGAATTTAGAAACTTTATTTTAAGTCGCGGGGAAGGATCTGGCATGAGTTTAAAAGAAGCAAAAACAAAATGGGCAAAAACAAAAAAACAACTGCTCAAGCCCGCAAAATAAGAATCCTTGATGAAGCTTACGCGGATATTGAAAATATCACAGATTATATTGCCAAGAATAATCAACAACCACTTAACGCAATAAAAGTCGGGGAAAGCATTTTT
This sequence comes from Bacteroidota bacterium, assembly GCA_030706105.1. Lineage (GTDB taxonomy): Bacteria > Bacteroidota > Ignavibacteria > Ignavibacteriales > Ignavibacteriaceae > JAUZPC01. Next base: position 1,296 of record JAUZPC010000211.1, read on the forward strand.
ACAACCATCGAAAGAATAGAAAAAAATCCTTTCGTTTATAAAGAATGCTGGCAGTTACCCACAAAGACTAAAATTTATCGTCAGGTTACATGTTTATCCTGGTTAATCATTTACAAAATAACCTCCACTGAAATTATTATCCTTTCTGTCATACATGGAGCCAGAAACCCATCAAAGATTAAAAGTCTGAGAAAGATTAAATTGTAAAAAAAGTTCACATTTGGTGAACTTTTAAAAAATATTAATAACTTGTATGTGAGTAGATAGATTTAATAAAAAACCAAACGATTGAAGATTACGCAGAGATGAAAGCATTGAAATATAAAATCATTAAGAGCAAAAAGCAATACTATGCGTATTGCAAACAACTTGAAACATTGCTTGGCAATAAGAGCAAGTCAAAATCAATGAAGGAAGAAATTGAATTGCTTACTTTCTTAATTGAAAAGTGGGACAATGAACACAATTCATTTTACGATGCAGACCCGGTGCAGCTTTTGAAGTCATTGATGGATGACCGCAATATGAAACCAGTTTCATTGGCTGAAATGCTGGGAGTAAGCAAAGGGTTGGTTTCTGATATTTTGAATTACAAAAAAGGATTGAGCAAAGACATTATCAGGAAACTTGCTGATACTTTCAAGCTTTCCCACGAAGCATTCAACAGGCATTACGATTTGATTGCTTCTGTCAATGGCAAGCGCAATCAATCAAAAAAAGTATCTTCAGGAAGGAGGGTTGCATTTTGATCCCGGGTAAGAAAACCATATTGATATCCCTGTACCAAGTGATAATATCTAACACAAATTATAATTTGCCGCCCTTTTGTTCATTTCTGAAATAATAGTATTTATCTTATTTATTGTTTTGGAGATATCTTCTTTTTTTTTATGAATTTCCATATTGTTAGTAACTAAACCGTTCATTATTTCTTCAGCCTCTTGTTTTTCTTCAAAAAATATTTCTCCAGACTTTTCGGTAATAAACTTCAAAAGCTGAAATAAAACTAAAAAATCCCTATGGTATATAGGGATATCATAATTTTCAAATTCAGTAGATAGTATTACACTTCTTCCGTGATAATCACGACCATTATGGGCTAACACATTGTTTCTAAAAACTTTAATATCCGTCCATTTTTTTATTTCTTTCAATGCGGGATTAATAATATTCTTATAGGCTTTGATTCTCTTTTTTAGAGAGGGGTTATCAGGTTTATAATTAAATAAAAACTTGTTTAGTTCATCAGTTAATGATTGAGTGATTATTAAAATGTTCCATTGAATTGAAAAGGTTATTATTTTTAGTTGATCTTCTGAAAAATCGGAAGTAAAATCTTTCTTTGTGTAGTTTATTTTATCCAGAATATTTCCATAAAAGGATAAATGATACACGGATTCAATAAATCTTTCTCTATTAACTATAGCTGATTTCTTTTTTTGAACACATATTAGAAGCTTCTTAATCTTCCCAATATTGCTCCCCTTTCTTATTGATATAACCATATTGACCATTTACTTTTACTTTAGCAATTCCTTCAATAAATCCATCTGCCTCATCATACATGGCATCTATAACTATTTGACCAGTTTTATCAATATAGCCATACTTACCATTTATTTTAAAAATCGTTAAGCCATCATGAAAATAACTGACCTCATCGTAGATGCAGGGAACAATTTGATTTCCAATCCTATCAATAATTCCCCATTTGGATGAAATTTTTACCTTTGCAAATTCACCCTCAAAATAAAAAGGGAAGGCTTCATCAAAAATGAATGGAATTATTTGAAAACCATTTTTATCGATGTACCCATATTTATCAAAATACCCTTCCATCATAGAAACTTCTGCCAATCCATTATTAAACCCTCTTGCATAATCATATTTTAATGGGATCACCAAATCTCCAATCTGATTAATATAACCATATTTATTATTTAGTTCCACCTCTGCAAGCCCTTCTTCAAAAAATCCAACTTTATCATATTTCAGCGAACGGACTTTCTTACTCTCTTTGTTTATAAGAAAAAATTTATTTTGGTCCTCAACAACTGCTAAACCATTTATGAAAGGGTTTGCATTATCATAAGTTAATTTAATTACTTCATTACCATTTGTGTCAATATAGCCTTGCTTATCATCAATCTCAGCAATCGCTAAACCATCTTCAAATTTATCAATCCAATCATACTTACACTTTATTACCTGATTCCCTTTTTTATTAATTAACCCCCATCTTCCGCAATCTGAAACACTTGCCAGTCCACTTTTGAAATTATGAGCTTCAAAATAAATACAGTCAATTACCTGATTTCCGTTGTTATCTATATAACCCCACCATCCGTTTTCTTTTACTAACGCATATCCATTACAAAAAGCATATAATTGCTCATATTTACAGGGAATTACTTCATTTCCATTTTCATCTATAAACCCCCATTTATTGTTCTTTTTTATACCAGCCAAATTTTCAAAATAAAAATATACCTCCTGGTATTTACATTCTATAATAATCTTTTTATCCTTAGTACAAAAGCCCCATTCATCTCTTTTTCTATATGGAATTAATTCATTTTTGATTAATGCTAATAATTTATTAGTTATACTAATTTTATTACCAACTCTTTTTAATGTTCCTCCCGCAAATTTTATTAATTGATGCTTTTGCATTCAAACGCATTTAAAGGTTACCGTTAATGATGGGTCTTTTGATTCAAATAATAGATTTGTTTCCATTCTCTGAAATATTGTAGGACTGTTCTTAGGTTGTCTGGTAGTGGTTCTTGACGTCTACCAATACTTACTTTTTCTATTACATAGGTTACAAATTTTTGGGAGGCTATATCGTCCATTTCTCCGATGAGATACCACTTAGTTGTATTAGTGTCTGCATTCGGAATATTAAATTGTCTGTTTTTGCAATCATAAAATAATTTAATTTTCATTCTACTTTTTTTTGTTTATTGCAAAGTTAGCAACTGTGTTAGCTAAATTATATCAACATAAGGGGAGGAATATCTCGCTCAAATACTTATCCTTCATTTAATCTTTTCGATTAAACGGCTTAGTAGTTTGTATTACTTTCTTCACTTTCCAATTCTTTTGCTTGGTTTTCTAATTTTTCTTTAGTTTCTTTAAAATAAGAATCCCAATCTTTTATGCTATTAATTGTTTTATAAGCATCACTCTCTTTAATTAATTGCATTTGCTGCTGTAATTCTCTTATTCGAATTTTTAATTTTTCAATTTCGGTTTTCATTAACTGTTTTTCATTTATAGCATCAGACTTATTTACAAAGAAGTTTCCTTTTTCTAAGTTTTTTAAAATCTCCGTTACTTTTTGCAGATCGTTTCGTTCATAAGCAGCATTTAATTCAGCAAATAATTTGTCAGCAAGTTCTTTCTGGTCTTCGCTCACTACATCCGGGTGGCATAGCTTACTGGCCTTCCTGTATTTTTTCTTTATTTCAAGTAGTTCTTCATCTGTGAGTTCTGCTATCTTTTCATTTTTACTTACCTCAAATTCCTGGCTATAATTTTTATAATCCTCTTCCGCTTCGGTTTCTTTAGGTGTTCCTTTGGCTTTGTTCTTCCTGAATTTTAAAATCTTTAAAATCAATTCGCCTAATTCTTTATTATGTCTTACTCCAAATTCATGGATTAATTTTTCCAGGTCTGCTTTTTCATTAGAGAGTTTATTCAATTTTGCTTCTAATGATTTTGCTTCCAGCTTTAAGCCCTCAATTTCAGGGTCACTATAAACCGTAAGGTTGTGATGTTGATTAATGAAAACTTCAATAGCAATTACAGCTTTACTGTATGATTTTTCTTTAAGATAACTAATAAGGTGAATAAGCTCAGGAGTTAAAACGAATTGTTCTAATTTAGAAACATGGGTAGTTATTTCATCTTCTTCCTCCAATGAAATAAGACTTTTGATTAACTGTAAGCGTTTAATAATTTTGGGAAGATCTCTATTTTGAACATCTGGCATTTTAGAATATCTTTTTGTGAAGTTAATAAAATGTAAAGAGGTTAATATTGAACAGAGGATATTCAGAAACTTCATGGGTTGCAAAGAATTTAACTCTAAAGCAGACTGACTGAAAAAATAATGTGAAGAAATAAACACTTCATCCCGTTCCCTCATTTCAAAATCTTAGTATTAAATTGTAAATACTAATGCGCAAGATCAAATTATTTGACCATGAAAAAAGAACAAACACATCAGCTCTTTGAACAGTTTGAGCGTGCATGTTACATCTATAAAGGTATTGAGTGCTGGAGTGCAAGAGAATTGCAAAACATTTTTAATTATACGGACTGGCGTAACTTTTTAAAAGTAATTGATAAAGCAAAGGAAGCCTGCAAAAATAGTGGTGGAGAGGTTTCCCATCATTTTGTTGACACCACCAAAATGATAAACCTTGCTAAAGGAGCCCA
>JAUZPC010000212.1 GCA_030706105.1 Bacteroidota bacterium
ATTGAAGAAACTCCTTGGCTTGGGGGAATGATAACCTCTGCCGGTGTTTCTGCTTTTGATGGTAATAAATATGCTGTCGGAGGCGGTATCTTTGGTGAATTAAGACAAAAATTAGAAGATTATTACGGAGGTGTGAAGAATACTTTCACCGGCTGGATTAGCTTGACTTGTTTTGAACCAAAAGTCGGCATGGACTTACTTACCGAAATGGCTGATGCTGAACCAAATTTATCCATTTGGTATCAATCTAAACTTATTAAAATTATTAAAGAAGACAACCGGTTGACAGGTGCCGTTATTCTTACTAAGGATGGCGAGACGGTTACTGTATATTCTAAAATTATTATTGAAGCTACGGAATGGGGAGATGTGCTAAAGCTTGCCGAGGTTCCATATAGATTAGGGCGCGATGCAAAATCCGATACCGGCGAACAAGATGCTTTGGACATCCCTGATGATGAAATTCAGGATATGACTTTTTGTGCAATATTGAAGAAATATGAAGGCAAAGCTCCAGAAGTTAGTTCTTCAAAAGATTATAATCCGGGTCTTTTTATAAATTCCACTTCAATAATTTGTTCATCAATGGATGAAAAGATTATTAAACATAAGCTCCATGATTGGAAAGGTCTTATATCTTATTCAACCCTTCCTAATAATAAATATTTATTAAATTGGCCGTTTTCTGCCAACGATTATTATCCTACTCCCAGAGAGATTTATGAAGACCCATCTACAAGAGAGTATCATTTTAATAAAGCAAAAGAGCATACTCTGAATTATATTCATTATATGCAGACAGAGTTAGGGCATCCTGAGTGGGGGTTGGCAATGGATGAATATCCTACAGAAGATCACCTGCCATTTATTCCTTATGTTAGAGAAAGCAGGAGGGTAAAAGGAAAAAAATTATTAGTGGAATCAGATGTAGTACCTGTACAGGGATCGTTCAGACCTCCTCTTCAAAAATCAGGGATTGCCGTAGGTGATTATTTCTTAGACCATCATCATGCCTCATTTTTTAATGAAAGGCAATTAATAGAAAATTTACCTGATAACGCTCCATTTCAAATTCCTTTTGAGTGTTTACTGCCCGAAGGTATCAGGGGATTAATTGCAGCCGAAAAAAGTATTTCCGTAACTCATATAGTTAATGGGTGCTCAAGATTGCAGCCGGTTGTAATGTTAATAGGTCAGGCTGCGGGAGCTGCTGCGGCTTTAGCTGTAAAAAGAAATATTGAAGCAGAGGACGTTGATGTTGAAGAGCTTCAGGATGTTTTACTTGAGGCAGGTTCACAAATATATCCGTATAAAGATTTATATCCTACTGATAAGTCTTTTAAAGCAGCTCAAAAATTGGCTCTTAAAGGATTGATTATGGATAATAGTGATTTTCTCTTTATACCGGAGAAAATAGTTACTATTGAAGAAGATCTTGAATGGAAGGTCGTTCTAAATATATCGGAAGATATTGATTTAATTGGAATGACCCGGGCCGAAGCTTTCTTACTGCTGAATAATTTAGTTTCTAATAGCTTGTAAGTAATTCTCTTAAAAATCCTTTTCCCTAAAGAAAAGGATTTTTCATATATCACAATATATAATTTCCAAAAAGTTAATTTTGCTTGTATAAAGTATTTATTTATTAATAAATTAAGGAGTTCTTATTTCCAAGATGTATCTCCTAATTTTTTAAATAAATATAAACAAACCGATTAACTAATTATTCTACCGTTTATAAATATCTTATGATAATTAAATATTTTCTATATATTTTTGTTTAGGAGAAAAAATTATTAATCAAGAATGGAGCAATTATGCGTTTTTTCCTTGGAATATGTATTCTTTTTTGTTTTACTGCTGAAAGTTATTCACAAAAAGTACTTAGTCTTAACGAAGCAATTAAAATAGCTGTTGAAAAGAATACACTTTTACAAAAGCAAAATAATAACCTTGAGTCTTCTAAATCCAGTATTAAAGCCTCTTTTGGTAATTTTTTACCTACTTTGGGTGCTCAGGCCGGATGGGAATGGACAAGATCGGAACAAGAGAGTGGTCAAAAGTATGTTCAGAATGTCGGTGTAATTCCTGTTAGCCAAACTGTAGTAGTGGATAACAGACAATATACTGCTGGTGCCGGTACTAATTGGACTTTATTTAACGGTCTTTCAAATTTTAATTCATATGACCAAAGTAAGGTAAATTATCAGGCTGCAGAGCTTTCAATTCAACGTCTTAAGCAGGACGTAGTTTTCCAGACAATTTCACTCTATTACAGTATAGTCAACTACCAAACTTTATTAAAAGTTAAAGAAGAGGATTTAGTCTGGAATCAGAAAAATCTTGAAACAGTTAATGCTAAAAACCAACTGGGCGCTGTTACTATGGCTGACGTTTATGCACAACAAGTCAGATTGGGAAATGCTGAATTGGATATGATAAAAATTAAAAACAGTCTTGAGACAGCTAAATCGGATTTGTTAAACTATCTATCATTAGATGTTTTTAGTAATTATACTTACCCTGATACTCTGTCTATTACGGGAAATACTGTTCTACAGCAAGATAATGAGACGATTAAAAATTTAGTAGATGAAGCAATAAATCATAGACCTGACTATCAGAGTGCAAAACTTAGTATATTAAGTGCCTCAAAGGGCGTAGATATTGCCAAAGGGAGCTATTATCCTCAATTGACAAATAATATGAATTATTATACTTCTTCTAATGCGATAAATAGTATGTTCAAATCAAATACTTACTCTATTGGTCTTACTTTAAGTATTCCACTATTTGAAGGGTTTAGTATAGATAACCAGGTTCAATATGCCGAAGTAAATTATAAGAATAAACAAATTGAATTGACCGAGTTAGAGAAGGATATTAAAAAGAAAATTCAACAGACCTATTTGGATTTGCAGGCTTCACAAAAGTCAGTAGAAGTTAGTAAAAGAAATGTAATATCTGCTGAGGAGAATAGAAAAATTGAAGAAGAAAAGTATTCTTTGGGTTCAGGGACTTTATTAAATGTACTTATTGCTAATTCGGAATATAATAATGCCCAAACCAGCTTAATAAACACAATGTTTTCATTAACAGTTTTGAAAGAACAGCTTAATTATTATTTAGGCATAATAGATTATAAAAAATTTGAATAAATCTCCGGAGGATAAGATAAATGGCTAATGCTAATCAAAAAAAATCGAAAAAGAAATTATTTATTTTCAGCGGCTTGGGACTTCTGGTCGTAGTGTTAATAATAGTAGCAATTGTTGGTGGTAAAAAGGACGATATTATTTCTGTCCAGACTGAAAAAGTTCAGACAAGGGATATCACGCAGACTGTTACTGCCACAGGAAAGGTTAATTCTCAATTTCAAGTTATTATTACTCCGGAAGTAACCGGGGAAATTACTAACCTTCCTGTTAAAGAAGGCGATCAGGTTAAAAAGGGCAGCCTGTTAATTAGAATAAAAGGTGACATTTATAAAGCACAGAAAGAAAGAGCAGTTGCCAGTGTGCAGTCATCCCGTTCTAACTTGGCAATGAGAAAAGCTGCTTTGGATAAAGTTCTGTTAGATTACAACAGAATGGTGGAATTGAACAAGAAGAAATTAGCAAGTGATTCCGAATTAGAACAAGCAAAGAGTAATTATTTAACCTCAAAAGCTTCGTTTGAGTCAGCCCAAGGTGATGTTATGCAGATGGAAGCCGGGTTGAGAGAAATTAACGAACAATTGAGTAAAACCACAATCAATTCTCCTATGGACGGAACTGTAGGCGGTTTGAGTGTTGAGCTTGGAGAAAGAGTTCTTGGAAGCGGATATAGTCAGGGTACTACATTAATGACTATCGCTGATCTGAATAACATGGAAGCCACTGTTGAAGTTGATGAAAATGATGTTGTCCTGATTTCTATCGGAGATACGGCATTTGTAAAAGTTGATGCGTTTGGCGAAAGAAAATTTGTTGGTATCGTTACTGAAATTGGCAATGCCGCTAAAACAACTGCTCAGGGTACACAGGAACAGGTTGTTAATTTTGATGTCAAAATAAAAATATTGGATGCAGAAAAAAAATTAAAACCGGGTATGTCATGTACTGCTGAAATCCGTACTGAAACAAAGACAAATGTTTTAAGTGTACCTATTCAAAGTGTAACTTCAAGAGAAGAAATGCAGAGTAAACCGGTACAAGAAGAAGGAAGTAAAGCCGTTACAGAGAAAAAGACAGAGAAAAAAGTTACCGAAATTGTATTTGTAATTGAAAATGGAAAAGCCAAGCAGAAAATTGTAAAAACCGGATTAAGTAATGATAACTATATTGAAATTATAGAAGGCTTGAAAGACAAAGAAGAAGTTGTAAGCGGTAGTTATAAGGCTATTTCAAGAGATCTTTCTGACGGCATAGCAGTAAAGGTTGAAGATAAAAAGAAAATGCAGCAGCAGCCAAAAAGCTAATTATGCTTCTTTACTTTGAAGCTTTTATCATCCGTTAATTATTAAATAATTAAGAAAATTAACTGCTGATTATTACTTGAATTTTTTATGGAAAATAAAATGAATATTATAAATATCGAACATATTTCCAAAGTCTATAAAGTCGGTACTGAAGAAGTTCATGCTTTAAGAGATATCAGTATAAAAATAAATAAAAATGAATATGCTGCTATAATGGGACCTTCCGGATCGGGTAAATCAACCCTAATGAATATGTTGGGATGCCTTGATACTCCATCCACAGGTGTGTACGATTTTAGTGGAAAAAGTGTCAGCCAAATGAATGATAATGAATTGGCAAAAATCAGAAATAAAGAGATTGGGTTTGTTTTCCAGACTTTTAATCTTTTAGCTCGCTCTGATGCTATTCACAATGTTGAGCTTCCATTAATCTATGCCGGAGTTCCTAAGGCTGAGAGAAGAGAAAGAGCTCAGCAGGCATTAATTGACGTCGGGCTACAGGATAGAATGCATCATAAACCCAACGAACTCTCTGGTGGACAAAGACAGCGTGTTGCAGTTGCCAGAGCATTGGTTACTCGTCCCTCAATTATTTTGGCTGATGAGCCAACCGGTAATTTGGATTCAAAAACCGGGGAGGAAATTATGTATTTATTTAATCAGATCTATGAAAAAGGAAATACTATTATCTTAGTTACACACGAAGAGTATATTGCTGAACATGCTGAACGTATTGTTAGAATTAAAGATGGACTAATTGAGTCAGATGCGAAAGTGCTAAAAAGGTATATCCCAAAATTAGAAAAGATATCAGAAGGCGAAGGAATTTAATTATTCCTTTGCCCGTCTTTAACTTAAGTAATTGAGTAATAATATGAGAAGTATATTTTTTGAATTTAAAGAGAGCTTTCTGATTGCACTTAAAGCAATTAGGGCTAATAAAATCAGATCTATCCTGACTATGCTTGGTATTGTAATCGGAGTAACTTCTGTAGTACTGATGACTACTGCAATTAAGGGAATAGATAATTCATTTCAAAAAGGTATCAGTGCTTTGGGGTCGGATGTTTTATATATTGATAAATGGGCTTGGTTTTCTAATGATGAATGGTGGAAAATGAGGAACAGGAAAAATATTAAAATGGAAGACTATGAGAAGTTTAAATCACTTGCTAAATTACCTTTAGCAGTTGCTCCTGTTACAAATGCAAGAGAGACAATAAAATTTCAGGATAAGAAAATTGACGGTGTCTTTTTAAATGGTTCAACTTATGATTAC
>JAUZPC010000213.1 GCA_030706105.1 Bacteroidota bacterium
AAGAAGTAAATCTGCTTTCCGGGTTGTTAAAATCCAATAACCAGGGAATGATTACCAGTCTTACTACGTCTTTTAGCAGTGATAACAATTTTAAAATAAATCACAAACTGAAAGATCTGCTTAAAACCAACAGTAATTCAATAAACAACTTACTTACAAATCTTGATAAAAACAGAGATAATTACTCTAACAAAGATTCAATAAAGAACCATATAGTTAATACAAGAATATCAACCTTTAACTTATGGAGGTTTTCAATCAGTGAGATGAAGCTGCTTTTAGAAAACAGAATTGAAAGCTTCAATAACAATAAGGTAATAACAATTTTGTTTATGCTTGTAGTTATCTGCTTTACACTTTTATTTTTCCTTTTACTGTCACGAGGGATAATAAAATCAGTAACGCAATTGGACTATGCTGCTGAAAAAGTAATGTCGGGTAATTACAATTGTGCGGTTGAGGTAAAAGGAACTGACGAATTAGGAAATCTCAGCAGGCGCTTCAATCAAATGATTGCAATTATAAGTAAAAGCATCAGGGAACATACTGAACGGTTGGAACAGACCCAAAGTGCCTTAATTTTGGAAAAAGACGAACATAAATTAGTTGCCGCTGCGTTAAATCGTTCGGAATTATTATTTAGCCAGCTATGGAATATTTCAGTTGACGGAATGAGACTTGTTAATGAGGAAGGGATTATTATTGCTCTTAATGAGGCATATTGCAAAATTATCGGGAAACCTCAGGATGAAATATTAGGGAGAAATTATCAGGAATGCTATCATAGCTCTCAGCGGGCGGCTATCTCAGAACAGTTTAATAATGATTTCTTACAAAGCTTGCCGCAAACTCATTTTGAGAGGGAAACAACTCTTTGGAATAACAAAACTCTTTGGCTGGAACTTTCAAATTCTTTTTTGCAGATACCTAATAGCGGTAAACTGGTTTTAAGTATAGTTAAAGATGTTACTGAGAGAAAAAAAGACGAAGAAAAACTTAAAAATTTTGCTGACCAGTTGAGGAATTTGGCTTCCCGTCTTCAGACGATTAGGGAAGAGGAAAGGACCATGATTGCCCGTGAAATCCACGATGAGCTTGGACAAGTACTTACAGTACTAAAGATACAAATTTCATTACTTGCCAATAAACTTAGGGATGATCAGCAGTCTCTAAAAGATAAAATAAATTCAGTTTCAAAAGTAATTGACACTACAGTGGAATCTGTTCAGAAAATATCTGCTAAACTAAGACCAGGAATCCTTGATGATTTGGGCCTCATTCCGGCCCTTGAATGGCAGTCACAAGATTTTCAGGATAGTACGGGTATTATTTGTGAATCAATTTTACCTAAAGAGGATATTATTCTGGACCAGGAAAAAGCAACTGCTGTTTTTAGAATATTTCAGGAGTCTTTAACAAATATTGCCCGCCATGCGGAGGCTTCAAATGTTGTAGTAAAGTTAATTCAAATTGGAAACAATCTTGAATTGGAAGTCTCGGATAACGGGAAAGGAATAACCCCTAAGCAGATTCAAGACTCAAAGTCATTAGGACTTTTAGGTATGAAGGAGAGAGCTTTAATCTTAGGCGGTACTGTAAACATTGAAGGTATTCAGGGCTCTGGTACAAAAGTTAAAGTAATAATGCCGGTATGGCAAAATTAAACTAAATTAATAGATGATATTATGATTAAAATATTAATTGCTGACGATCACGCAATAGTTAGAGAAGGACTTAAGCAGATTGTAGCCGAAGAAAGTGACATGGCGGTTTTGGGCGAGGCAGATGACGCAGTTTCATTATTGGCACTTTTACCCAAAGAGGATTGGAGTATTGTAGTACTTGATATAAATATGCCGGGTAAGAATGGCCTGGAAATTTTGAAAGATCTGCGTCTTTCTCATCCAAATCTGCCAATTCTAATTTTAAGTATGTATAGTGAAGAGCAGTATGGCTTACGCGCAATAAAAGCAGGAGCTTCAGGGTACCTAAAAAAAGTTAGTGCGCCAAATGAGTTGGTAAAAGCAATAAGAAAAATCGTTAGCGGTGGAAAATATATTAACCAATCGCTGGCTGAAAAGCTTGCTTATTCATATGAGAATAATTTGAAGACCCAAAAACATGAAATTCTTTCAGACCGTGAATTTGAGATAATGTGCAGAATTGCTGCAGGTAATACAGCCGAAGAAATTGCAAAAGAGCTTATGCTTAGTGTACATACTATTTATACATATAGAAACCGGCTTTTGGAAAAGATGGGAATGAAAAGCAATGTTGAGCTGACACAGTACGTTATCCAAAACAAACTGATTGAATTTTAGCTTATTTTAAACATTCGTATTGATTTTTTTTCTTCTGATATTGTTCTATTTATTTACCTATTTTTAGTATATTTAAAGTATTAAAAACAATATTTAACTTAAATATTTGGAATAATTATGAAAAAGATTGCCTTAATGAGACATGTAACTTTTTATCTTGTATTAATTATATTAAATGTATGCACAGGCAATATATTTGCACAAGAAAAAGAGAAACCTTGGTATGAATCTATTTCTGTAAATGGTTTTTTATCAACCAGTTATTCTTACAATTTTAACAAACCTGCGCTAAATCAAAATCAATACCATGTCTTTGATAATGACAATAACTCATTTAAGCTGGATGTTGCTGAATTATTGCTTCAAAAACCGGTAAGTAAAATTAGTGACGCCGGTTTTAAGCTTGATTTTATTGCAGGCTCTTCTATTCCCAGAGTAATTGCATCTTCAGGGCTTTTTAGAGACAAAAGCGGGAAGGCAAATGATTTTGATGTTCCGCAGGCATTTGTAAGTTATATTGCTCCGGTTGGTAATGGATTAAGGTTTGATATTGGTAAATTTTATACTCACGTTGGCTATGAGCAAATTGAAGGTTATGAGGGATTCAATAACAATGCAGGTCACTCATTTTTATTCGGTTTCTCAGAACCAACTACGCATACAGGTCTTCATATTATTTATCCCTTTTCTGACAAAATATCAGGGATGGTTATGGTTGTAAATGGCTGGGATAATGCAGTAGATAATAATAAATCCAAATCAGTTGGCGCTCAATTGAGTTATTCACCTACTGAAGATTTCCAAATTTATGCAAATTTTATTGGCGGACCTGAAAAGGACAACAACAATACAGATAATAGGTTTGTTTATAACTTATCTATTAATAACAAATTAACGCAGGATATTACTTGCGCTTTGACCTTTGATTATGGCTTAGAGCAGGGAATGTTGGCTGATAATAGTAACGCAAAATGGTTTGGCGGTGCCCTTTATTTTAACTTTGCTTTATTTGAAAAGTTTAATGTTGCTTTGCGGGGTGAAGTTTTTAACGACAAGAATGGTTCCAGAACAGGTTTAAATCAGACACTAAGCGAAATTACGCTTACTCCACAGTATAAATTTACACCTAATTTTATACTTCGAGCAGATGTTAGACTGGATAATTCAAATCAATTTATTTTTGATAAAGAAGGATTAATTAAGAAGAACCAATTAACGGTTCTAATTAATGCATTATATTGGTTTTAAAGCAATCACTCTTTAAAATTTTCTTATTGTAGCATTTACAAATGCAATTTATGAACAGTTATTGTTTGTATAAAATGATGGCTTTCAAAATTCGCAAATATTTTGTAAATTTTGACTTGATTATATGCTCTACCTAATATTAAATTTTAAAACATCAATTTAGGAGTTAATTATAAGAGTTATTTGCTACCTTGGTTCTATAAAAAAAGTCGGTTCATAAATAAATTTAATTAAATTTCTTATTATACAGATGAATAGCAAATTCTCTATTAATTATATTATCATATTTTGTGTTTTTACTTCATTTATCTTTGCCCAGCAAAATGATGTTAAAATCATTTCTTCAAATGCCAATTCTTTGGTGTTTGAATATTTCCCGTCTTTTAGTGATTCATCATATACTAAAATAAATAATGATAATTATTTTTCAGCATTAATAAAATCAGGTTTTGTTTCTGAAAATATACAATCAGGTATGCCTGCTATTCCGGAAAGAATAATAAACACTGCCGTTCCTTCCGAGTTTGGTAATACTTTAGAAATTGTGAAAGCGTCTTACAAAGAATTCCCGGCTAAACTACTGCCTGTACCTTATCTGAAAACGGAAAATGGAATCGCTACTCCTTATTATCAGCTAAGTGAGAACTATAATAATTATAAACCTGATGAAGATATTGTTACGTTTAGTCAATTTGGAATTGCAAGAGGAATACCTGTGCAGAGCTTAAAATTGATGCCTGTTAAATATTTTCCTCAATTAGGCGTTGTAAGGTTTTATTATGATATCGTTGTAAAAGTTACTTTCAAATCAGGAAATAAAAATTATTTAATGCCTAAAGATGAATTTGCAAAAGATGTAGTTATAAATTATGATGCAATTAAATACTGGGCAACGCCTGTTAGCAAGTCTCTTAATAAAACAGCTACTAATAGTGTCCTTTCTTCAGGGAAGTGGGTAAGGTTTGAGGCCCCGGTTGAAGGTATTTATAAAATAGCTAAATCAGATTTAGCAGCATACGGCCTTGATGCCAATGTTGATCCCCGGACTATTAAAATTTATAATAATTCAGGTAAGATGCTATCAGAATCGGTTGAAAAAGTTGTACCTACTGACTTGGTTGAAGTTGCTATTTATATAAGTGGTGAATCGGATGGCGTTTTTAACGATGACGATTACATACTTTTTTACGGCAGAGGAACAAACTTCTGGGAGTATAATTCAGCCGGTAAAAAATTGCAGAGATCTGCAAATTATTATTCAAATCAAAACTATTTCTGGATAACATCAGGCGGCGTTCCAGGTAAAAGGATGGAAACAAAAAATAGTGCAGAGGGCGGATCAGGTTTCGTTCAGACTACTACTAAAGCAATGACTTATCTTGAAGATGAGAAAATTAATATTTGTAAAAGCAGCAGGGATTTTTTAGGCGATGAGTTCAATCTTAATACTAAATCACGGGTCTATACTAATAAGCTTGATGGGCTGGTTCCTTCTTCTACAATCCAATATAATTTCAGATTCGTAAATACTGATTATGATAACACTGAGCTGGTAATTGAAGAGAACCAAACGAAATTGCTGGACACATACATTGCCGGCCGTAAGACTTCTGGTGATAATGCAATCTACGTTGGAGGGTATAGTCTGCAGGGTTCTTTAAATTATTCATCACAGCTTACTGATAACAGAAGTAATCTTAAGTTCTTTTATAATGCTAATAATGTCAGCTCTAAAGGTTATTTAGACTTTTTTGAAATTTCATATAATAAATATCTTACTGCATTTAATGATGAGCTCTTGTTCTTCTCAAAGGATACTTCTTCTTTAATTGAATATGATCTTAATGGTTTCTCAAACAGCAACATCAGAGTTTTTGATATATCAGATTATTCAGCGCCTAAAATAGTGTCTCCTTTGCTTATTAGCGGAGGGGAATTTAAATTTAAGAGCAATGAAGCAGTAAATGCAAGTTCAAAATATTTTGCTCTCGGAAATAATAATTTTAAGTCTCCTTCAAACGCTACTTCTATGACAAATCAAAATTTGCATGGAATTTCAGAAGGCGGCAAGGTTATAATAGTAACTAATAAACTGTTTATTGATCAGGCAAATAAATAT
>JAUZPC010000214.1 GCA_030706105.1 Bacteroidota bacterium
CAAAGCGATATTTTAAAAAGTTTTAACGTGGCCGTTCAGAGGGTTGATTTAAGTTCCCGTTCCAATTATGGATATGGCATTTTCCATTTTTCAGGAAGAAGATATGATCTTCAGGACCCTGATGAATATTACTATGAAAGAAGTTTTGGCGGTTTCTTTTCTTTAAACTTCCCCTTGGATAAGTTTCAAAGGATAGAAACTACTATCTCGCTTTCCAACTCAGACAAACAGGTAGTAACTGGAATAATTGAGCGCAAAGCATTACTTGTAACAAATAGTATTGCCTATGTAATGGATAATTCGCTGTGGAGCTCTGTTGGGCCTATTGACGGAATCAGGGCAAAACTATTATTAGGGTTTACAAGTGATGTTAAGTATAGTAATGTTAATTATTATTCTGTTATGGCAGATTACCGTCAGTATTTACGGTTGTCTTTACGGTCGGCTTTAGCATTTAGAACAGCCTTCTTTGTCAATCATGGCAAAGAGTCCAGACGCTATTTTATGGGCGGAAGCTGGGATTTACGCGGCTGGCCCCGCTGGTCAATCAGAGGTGAAAAAATGTGGATTTCCTCTCTTGAACTGCGTTTCCCATTAATAGACCAATTCAGAGTGTCGTTACCTTTTGTTGATCTGGGATTCTTTGGCATTAGGGGGGCGCTGTTTGCTGATGCCGGTAATGCATGGGATGATAATTATGATCAAACATTGGGCAGCATAGGCGGCGGACTAAGATTTAATTTTTTTAATGCCATTGTTTTTAGATATGATGTCGGTAAAAAGATAGAAGATAATTTCCATAAATTGCAGAGCGGTTTATTTTATCAATTCTTTTTTGGATTTGATTTCTAATGAGTGTAGCTAAATTAAATATCATAATAATTATTTTGATGACCTTCATATTTTTTGAAGGATGTAAATCTAAAATACTGATAGATAATTTAAACCCTGAAAGCATTCCTTCTTTGTATGGAAAAAATACTGAACGTGATTTTGTTTCTAAAGCTGCTCTTAGTGACTCACTTGCGCTTGTTTGGCAGGTCTCGTTAGTCGGCGGATTTCAAAATACCGGCTTATCCATAAAAGATAATTATGCTTTTGTAAATGACCTCTCAGGCAGAGTAGCGTGTATTGACCTTGATAAAGGGAATGTCCACGGACAGATAAAAGCTTCAGGCTCGGTTCTAAACACTCCTGTAATTTATAGGAATTTCTTAATATTTATAGAAAACACTTCTGAGAATGCAAAATCTTATTTAAGTGTCTATAACTTATTAACAGGTGAATATTCTTTGCATAAAGAATTTACCGGTAAAGTAATGTCAGAAATATTATTGGAAGAGGATAATATTTATTTTGTTACTAATCAGGGTACTGCATATAAATTCAAGACGAATGGAGATTTAATCTGGAAATATGAATCTAAACAATTTGTACATTCCAGTCCTGCTCTAAGTAAAGGTATTATGGCGTTCGGTACGGATGCCGGTAATGTTATCGGTCTGGATGTTAAAAGCGGCTTGCAGATTTATAATGTCGGTCTGTCCAAAAAAGCATTTGAATCCGGTTTTGTAATTAAAAACAATATTGTATATGCGTGCAGTAACGATGGAGTGCTTTATGCAGTAGATTTAGCAGGCGGGGCCCTTAAATTTAAAGTAAATATGGAAAATCGTGTAATTGCATTCCCGGTCGTTTCTGATTGTATATATGTGGCAACATTAAAAGGAGAAATCTATTGCATTACATTAGAAGGGCAGGTTAAGTGGCATATAAAAACCGGAGGCCTATTTAATGCTGCTCCTATATTAGTTAATACGAAGTTGATTGTTCCTGATTTAAATAAAAAAGTGTTGTTTGTAGATGCAGTGACAGGTAAAATAGTGAAGACTCTTTCACTTGAAGGTAAAACCCGCCTAAGCCCTGCCCTATATAAAAATTTGCTTTTAATAGGTTACGAAAGAGGAATAGTTGAGGCATATGAATTTATTTATTAAAATATTGTTTATTTCCTTACTTATTTCCGCATCCGGTTTATTTGCACAGAAAAATGATTCTCTTTTAGTTAAAACCGGAAACGCAGCAAAGAATAAACCCTTTTATCTTAGCGGGGGAGTGAATGATATTTATTTGAACTCAACGCCTCAGGATGCATATGTTTATAAAGGTGATTCTTTGCTTGGCCATACTCCATTATTTTTAAAAAGTGGAACAGGTGTAGTTCTGTTGGAGAAGCCTGGTTATAAAGGCATTGAGTTTAATTTGTCCCTTCAAAGAAACAGTGCAACGGTGAATTTGAATTTTGAATATCCTGCAATAAAGGAAAAATTTTATCAAAAGCCTATTTTCAAAATTATTGTCGGCAGTGTGGTAGCACTGGGGGCTGCTTCCGCTTATCTTAAATTAAAAGCAGACAGGCATTATGAAAACTATCTTAATTCAGGCAGTAACAACGAGCTGAAATCTACAAGAAAATACGATTTACTAAGCGGACTCTCATTTGGGGCTTTACAAATAAACTTAGGAATACTACTTTACCATTTTCTAAAAGATTAATTATTTAAATGCTTACAGTACTCGATGCCATAAAACTTTCTTCTGATTATATGGAGAAAAAGGGAGTTGAATCTCCAAGACTGAATTCCGAATTATTTTTATCAAATATTCTTAATTGCAAAAGGCTGGAATTATATTTGAATTTTGAGCGTCCTCTTACTACTGCTGAAACGGATACATTGCGCAGTTATATATCACGCCGTGGAAAGTTCGAGCCGCTTCAATATATCCTCGGCTCGGTAGAGTTTTACGGACTTGAATTTGCGGTTAACCCGAGTGTCTTAATTCCCAGGCAGGAAACCGAAATATTAATTGATACTGTAATTGTTAAATTGGGCAAAGAATTTGCCGGAAGTATTTTGGATATTGGAACAGGAAGCGGCATTATCCCGGTTACTTTGGCGGTAAAACTTCCAAATGCAACCTTTACCGCTCTTGATATAAGTGAAGATGCAATCAAGACTGCAAAACTAAACGCAGAGCAAAATGCAGTATCAGATAAAATATGTTTTATTAATGATGATATTTTTAATAAAAAATTGGATTTTAATAATAAGTTTGAAGCAATTATTTCCAATCCGCCATATATTTCTGTGGAAGATGCACAAACACTGCAAAAGGAACTGCTTGAATATGAACCGAGAACTGCATACTGCGATAATTCTGACGGCTATACTTTTTATAAAGAAATTATCTCCCGGGCTAAAGATTATTTGTTGCCAAAGGGAAAGTTAGTTTTTGAAGCCGGTGAAGGCCAGTTTATTAAAATTGAAGAAATGATGAAGGCAAACGGTTTCTGCAATGTTGAAGCAATTAAGGATTATCTTAATATTGAAAGAGTTATTTACGGAGAATTAATTTGAAGGCAGTTGTACAGCGTGTTTCCAGCGGCTCAGTTAGTATTCCGTCTGAAAATTATTATTCTGAAATAAAAGACGGGTTAGTAATATTACTTGGCATCAAGATAGGGGATACTGAAAAAGATGCTGTCTTTGTTGCCGATAAGTGCTCTAACCTTAGAATTTTTGGAGACTCTGAAGATAAAATGAATCTTTCCGTAAAGGATATAGAGGGTGAAGTACTTATTGTATCTCAGTTTACGCTTTATGGTGAAACTGCCAAGGGCAACAGACCCAATTTTACATTGGCGGCCAGACCGGAAGAGGCAGTGCCTTTATATGAACTGTTTATTAGGCGGATGAAGGAAAATATCGGCTCCCAGAAAATAAAGACTGGTCTGTTCGGCGCTATGATGCAAGTGAGTATTGTCAATGAAGGCCCTGTTACTGTTATTGTGGAAAAGTAACCCTTCACTTTATTACTCAATTTGACCAACAAACTATTTCTTGGGTTTTTCTTTAAGCTGGTATTTTAAACATTCTCTGCCGGAGGAAAGATAGACATCCATCGAAGGGGTATTTTTAGTCTTCATACCGAATGCCTTACAGCCATACGGGAAGTGTTTGTCCCACGTAACAAAAAAGTATCTACACATTCTGCAATTTACAGCCACTTATTGATTCCAAATTTATTAGTAAAAAAATTAATTGTTTACTACACCTGATACTAATTGTATAATATCTCCTTTGCTGAAAGGTTTAGCAAGAAAATGCGTGCAGCCCCCTGCGAGGAATTCTTCCTTTTCTTTCTCCATTGCATAAGCAGTAACTGCAACTATCGGGGTATTGGCATATTCCGGCATCTTCCGGATTTCATGCGTCACTGCCATTCCGTCCATTCCTATTCCAAGATTTATATCCATCAAAATAATATCATAATGTTTCTTTTCTACAAATTCCAAAGCTGCTTTGCCATCTTGCACTGTATCGACCTTGCAAATATTTTTTAGATATAAGGAAACTACATGCCGGTTTATTGAATCATCCTCAACGTATAAAACTAAAGGCTGGCTTCTCTCCTCCTTTTGCTTTTTACTCTGGATACTTTCAGCTATATCATTTTCTTTTGCAATTTCTTTTATCTCCATGGTAGAAGTTGAAGCAGGGAATTTAGTTGTAAAAATGGAACCCTCTCCGGCTTCACTTTCAACGGAAATAACTCCATCCATTAGTTCTGTTATCCTTTTTGCCATTGTTAGTCCTAAGCCGGTACCTTCAAAACTGCGGTTCAGTCCTTCACTTACCTGACGAAATTCCTCCCAGATAATTCCCATTTTATCTTTAGGAATCCCTACCCCGGTATCTTTAATTTTAACATAACTCCATTCTTTTTCAGAATTCTTTTCTCTCCCAACTTCTATGGTTATTGCACCACTTTTTGTGAACTTAACCGCGTTATCTAAAAGAATGCTTATTACCCGAGAAAAGAGAGTCTCGTTCAATTTAGCTATGACGTTTTTTTCTCTAACAATTGTTTCTAATTGTATGCCCTTTGATCTGGCGGTTTCAGTAAATAAATTGGCAATGCCTTTTGTAACAATTTCTAAATTAATATCTTTTATTGGTATTTCCGACTTGTCAGTTTCGGATTTTGATAAATCAAGGATTAAGTTTAATGTCTCACTTAATCGCTTGCCACAAGAATGAATTGATCTGGACATCTCTCTATATTCCTGGTCATTAAGTGACGATGAAAGTATTTCGGCGTATCCCAAGATGCCGGTTAACGGAGTACGTAACTCATGACTCATGTTGGCAAGGAAGTTTGATTTCAGACGGTTCATTCCTTCCGCCTTTTCTTTAGCAGTTATTAATTCGTTTATCATCTTTTTCTTCTCAGTAATTTCTTCTGCCATCGCCAGATAATTAATAATTTCCTTTTTATCATTATAAATAGGGGCAATTGAAGCAGATACCCAGTAGGCAGAACCATCTTTTTTCATATTAAGCAGTTCTCCCTGCCATTCTTTTCCGGAGGTTATCGTTTCCCATAATTCTTTGTAAACATCTTTTTCCATTTTAGCGAAACTAAACACCTGCACGTTTTTCCCTATCACTTCTTCTAATGAATATCCTGATATCTCAAGCGTTTTAGGATTTGCATATTCGGTTTCCCCTCTAAAATTAATCAGAATAGTAGCTATAGTACTTTGTTTTACTGCGTGTGAGAGTTTAAGAAGTTCTTCTTCCGCATGTTTACG
>JAUZPC010000215.1 GCA_030706105.1 Bacteroidota bacterium
AATAATTTTTAAAATACTATGAAACAAGACAGAAGAGATTTTATTAAGACCTCGGCACTGTTTGCCGGGGCAGCGCTGGTACCAAATTCAGACATTATAAGTAAACCTTTTATAAAAGGAACTAAAAAAATGAAATTAACATACAGACCATATACTTTAGAGCTTAGGCATGTTTTTACTATAGCTTCAAACTCTCGGTCTACCACTCCGGTTGTACTTACGGAAATTGAATATGATGGATTAATTGGATATGGTGAAGCTTCAATGCCCCCGTATCTGGGAGAGTCTCACGAAACTGTTCTTAAATTTTTATCAAAAGTAGATTTGAGCAAATATGATAATATTTTTGATTTGGAAAGAATTTTATCTGATGTAGATGCAATTGAACCCGGAAATCCTGCGGCAAAAGCTTCTATAGATATTGCACTTCATGATCTGATCGGAAAAATTATGGGACAGCCTTGGTATAATATCTGGGGTCTTGATAAGAATAAAACTCCATATACCTCTTTTACGATCGGGATTGATACACCAGAAGTTGTAAGACAAAAGACTAAGGAAGCAGGCGAATATAAAATATTAAAAGTTAAATTGGGCAGAGAAACCGATAAAGAAATGATAGAGTCTATAAGATCGGTTACTAATACACCTATAACGGTTGATGTTAATCAGGGGTGGAAAGATAAACACTTTGCATTGGACATGATCCACTGGCTGAATGAGAGGAAAGTATTATTCATAGAACAACCTATGCCTAAAACACAAATTGATGATTTGGCCTGGTTAACTGAAAACTCCCCATTACCGATAATAGGAGATGAAGGAGTTCAGAGATTATCTGACATAGTTAAAGCACATAAAGTATATTCCGGTATAAATATTAAGTTAATGAAATGTACAGGAATGCGGGAAGCTTATAAAATGATTATTCTCGCAAGATCTTTAGGGATGAAAGTTATGTTAGGCTGTATGACAGAAACAAGTTGTGCAATTTCAGCGGCATCCCAACTTTCTCCTTTAGTAGATTGGGCGGACTTAGATGGAGCCTTATTGATTAGTAATGATGTCTACGATGGGACTAAGGTAATTAATGGAAAAGTTACATTAAATAATCGGCCGGGAATAGGTATCAAAAAAATATAAAAAAAATTAACACGTAAAGGGACTATATTATATATGTCTCTTTACGTGTATTGATTTTAAGCTCTTTTTGCCATCTCTTTATCAAGGTAAAGTAAACCGCTTTTGTTATCCCCAATCATTTTTAACCTTTCAACTAAATAAGTAGTATGGCTTTCTTCTTCAACTTGTTCCTGTATGAACCACTGCAGGAAGTTATTTGTTGCATAATCTTTTTCATCAATAGCTAATTCTACTAACTTGTGAATAGATATTGTAACTTTAAGCTCATGTTCAAGCGTTTTTTCGAATACAAGCAGTGGAGAAGTGTAAGTCTCATTAGTAATATCAATAGATTTTAGTTTAATTTTACCGTTAACTTGTATAATATACTCAAATATTTTCATTGCATGAGCATATTCTTCAGCAGCTTGCACGCGCATCCATTTTGCAAACCCAACAAGATTAATTTCTTCAAAATATATCGCCATTTTTAAATAGAGATAAGATGAAGAGAACTCTAAATTTAATTGATTATTTAAAGCTTCCTGAACATTTTTAGTTAACATTAAATTACCTTTCCAAAATGTGGGACAAAAAATTATTTATTTTTAGATCTATAGTATCAATTAATATGACGCAAATTAAAATGGGCAATATCACTCTTTTGCAAATAAATAATGAAGAAGTGACAATCTCTATACTAAAAAAGTGCATCGAATAACTTTTTTCAACCTTTTTTATGGTTTCTAAAATTTGTATATTTGCAAATTAAAATATTTTTGGGTTTATGGTGAACTTAAAATCTCTGAATAGTGAACAAAAGAAGGCAGTTGAGTACGATGACGGTCCACTAATGGTAATAGCAGGGGCCGGCTCAGGAAAAACCAGGGTGCTTACTTATAAAATTGCTTACCTAATTGAAAAAGGATATGAACCGGAAGGTATATTATCTCTTACATTTACAAATAAAGCTGCAAATGAAATGAAAAGCCGAATTAAAGATTTAATCGGAGCTAAAGCTGACCGGCTTTGGATGGGTACTTTTCATTCTGTTTTTGCAAAAATATTGAGAGTAGAAGCAAAACATATTAATTATGCAAATAATTTTTCAATATACGATACAGAAGACTCCTCTTCTTTAGTGTCTAATATTATATCAAATTTTAATATTGATTTAGAGACTATTACTCCAAATTCTGTAAGGCATAGAATAAGTAATCTGAAAAATCATATGATTATGCCAAAAGAATTCAGGGCAACCGGAATTCAATCTTTTCTGGATGAAAAAGTAGCCGATATTTACGAAGAATATCAAAAACAGCTAAGAGAAAATAACTCAATGGACTTTGATGATTTATTATTAAAGCCAATTCAGTTATTTGCGGAAAATCCAAAAATCCATTTAAAATACAAAAAGAAATTTACATATATTCTTGTTGATGAATTCCAAGATACAAATAAAGCACAGTATGAATTGCTAAAAATGCTGGTGTCGCGTGAAGGTAAGATTTGTGTTGTTGGTGATGATGCTCAGAGTATATACAGTTGGCGTGGTGCTAATCTGAAAAATATTTTTGATTTTGAAAAAGACTATCCGAAACATGCTATTGTAAGGTTGGAACAAAACTATCGTTCTACTCAGAGTATATTGAAAGCAGCAGACTCAGTAATCAAGAATAATAAAGAGCAAATTGAAAAAACCCTTTGGACAAAAAATGAAGAAGGGGAGAAGGTTACTTTATTAAAATGTTCAGATGAAAAAGATGAAGCATTTCAGATATCAAAGTATATTAAACAAGATATTTCAAAAAAGAAACTTGCCCTAAAAGATTTTGCAATTCTCTATAGAACAAATGCCCAGTCACGAGCCTTGGAAGATGTATTTAGAAGAGAAAAAATTCCTTATCAGATAATAGGCGGTACTGAGTTTTATAAGAGGAAAGAAGTTAAAGACGTAATAGCATATTTGAGAGTACTTTCCAATCAGAATGATGAAGAAAGTTTACTGCGAATAATGAATTTCCCTCAAAGAGGTATTGGTTCTACTACAATTAAGAGAATGATCTCTTTTTCAAGAAAACAGGACATCTCTTTGTTTGATACTATGTCCAGAGTTTTTGAAGTTATTGATATTAAAGAAAGAATCCAAAAAAACGTTAAGGGATTCAGGATTCTTCTTGAAAAATATATAGCATTAAAAGATCAGTTGTCCGTAGGTGAATTATCCCGGGCATTGATTGATGATTTAGGCATATTAAGAATTTTCAAAGAAGAAAATACTCCGGAATCTTTACAACGATTAGAAAATATTAATGAGTTATTGTCTGCTTTAAGTGAATTTTCAGATAATTCTGAAAATGGAAAACTGGAGGGCTTTTTAGCGGATGTTTCTCTTGTAGCTGATGTTGATATGTATGAAGATGAGAAAAATGTTGTTACTTTCTTAACAGTACATAGCGCAAAAGGACTTGAATATCCAATTGTATTTATATCAGGCTGCGAAGAAGACATTTTCCCTTTATCAAACAGATTCAGCTCAGATGCCACATTAGAAGAAGAAAGAAGACTTTTTTATGTAGCCATGACAAGAGCAGAAAAGAAAGTATATCTATCTCACGCCCGTTCCCGTTATCGTTTTGGTGAAGTTGCATATCAAAGTAGATCACGGTTTATTGATGAAATTGATCCAAATACATTGGATGAATTAAACGGCAATGCCGGCAGGAAATCAGCTATTAGAAAATCGAAAAAAGAAATGTACTACGAGTACTTTGAAAATGTTGATTATGAAGATTTTGATCAGGATAATAAAGCACTAAGACCAGGTACCAGAGTTATGCATGATAAATTTGGATTAGGTAAAGTTACTCAAGTTTCAGGTGCCGGAGATATGCAGAAAGCGACTGTTGTTTTTGAAGGTAACAATATTAAACAATTAATGATAAAATTTGCTAAATTAAAAGTTCTATAGTAAGAACCGGATAATATTATTTATATGAGAAAGTTTTTATTTGCGTTTCTTTTTATTATGGCTATTAGTGTAAGTTATGCGCAGGAGTTTAGAGGAACTTGGCTTTCCCGAGATGCATTCGCCTCAAAAGAAACTTTAGCAAAAACAATGGATAGCCTTGCAAATAATAATATAAATGTAGTATTTATAAACATGTGGAGCCGTGGTTATCCTTTGTGGAACAGTAAAAAGTTTTATGAGGAAACCGGATATTACATTGATCCAAATTATCAGGGAAGAGACTTGTTGGCCGAGGCAGTTGCAGAAGGCCATAAGGTTGGGTTACATGTAGAAGCCTGGTTTGAATATGGATTTGTTGGAGGCTGGACTGGTAATAATCCCCCCGGAGGCAAGGGGCCAATTTTTGTAAAACATCCTTCCTGGATTGCAAGAACTCAAAATGGAACTGAAATTGATAATAGCAATTTTTATTGGATGGCACAGGCAAATCCGGACGCGCAAAATTTCCTTATATCACTTACTACTGAGATTGCAAGAAATTATGACATTGATGGTATAGAATTAGACCGGATAAGATATTCAAGTCTGCAATATGGATACGACAGTACCACAATTGCTATTTATTCTAATGATCATAATGGTACACCACCCCCAACAAATTTTCAAGATACAAGCTGGACCAGGTGGAGAGCTAATAATCTGAACCAGTTTATGGCGCGTACTTACGATTCCATCAAAGCTGTTAACCAGCATATAAATGTTTCAAATGCCCCAAGTTTATACAGCTCATCTTCTTATACTTCGTACGACAGTTTTGCACAGGATTGGTATTGGTGGGTTAACAATAACAAAATTGATAATGTGCAAGTTCAATCTTATGTAGGGAGTTCAATCTCTTTTGGAAATATTATCGATTATATAAAAACTAAAGTAAACTATTTGAAAGTATTTCCTGCTTTTGCAATTTCACCTAACGGGTCTCCTCTGGCATTAGCTGACCTCTATAATTTTGTCAATATTACCCGTCAGAAAGGGTTTAGTGGAAATGCAATATGGTATTATAAGGATTTGATGCCAATGCTACTATCCTTTAAGGAAAATGTTTATCAGGCAAAATCCTATCCTCCCTATACTTCGGCTGATTGGCGTGAGAACAGAGATTTAACTTCTCTCTTAAACTCTCAGAACCTTGTAAAAACAGGCGAATGGTTATTGAGTAATGTTTTAGGATATTCGGGGCAGTCCCTATATGCAAATCCAGGAAATCTTGCTTCAGTAGATTATTATTTCAACGTCCCAGCCTCAGGTACTTATGAAATATATGCATTTGTAATAACCGGTTCAAATCGGCCGGATTCTGCTATATATAAGCTATATGATTCTACCGGTGCGGAAATTATTAAAAGTATCAGTCAGTCCACCTTAAACAACAGAAGATGGCAAAAAATTGCTGACTTGCCTTTGAGCACCGGGCGGCATAAGGTAATATCAATTACAAATGAAAATCTGGCAGCAAATAAAGTTATTGGTGCGGATGCAGCAATGATAATTCTCAACAGA
>JAUZPC010000216.1 GCA_030706105.1 Bacteroidota bacterium
GATATTTTCGCAAACATATTTTAATGTACTCTATAATAATGCTGCTACTAGCAATAGTTCAGATATTACCACAATTACTAAAATTACATTTACTGCTACGAATATAAGCTTTTTGATGGCAGACGCTTCAACGCCTACAAAAGTTCTTTCTACTGTCAGCAAAATTGCTTTTGGCAATGTTAACGGTCTAAATCCTTTACCCGTAGAGCTTGTAAGTTTTACCTCCAAAGTAAACGGGAGCAAGGTAATCCTACATTGGAGTACGGCAACGGAAGTTAGCAATAATGGATTTGACATTGAATTCAAAGTAAACGGGTCTATCGGCAACTGGGGAAAGATAGGCTTTGTGAAAGGAAGCGGAAACAGCAACAGCCCAAAGGAATATTCATATACTGATTCACCGGCACAAAGTACAAAAATAAGCTATCGCCTAAAACAGATTGATGCAGACGGAAAATATGAATACAGCAGTATAATAGAAGTTGCACTTGGCATTCCTGCCAAATATTCACTAAAGCAGAATTATCCTAATCCATTTAATCCCTCAACCAGAATTGCATACAACCTTCCTGCAAATGGATTAGTAACCTTAAAAGTCTTTGACATCTTAGGCAGGGAAGTAGCATCATTAGTAAATGAGAATCAAAAAGCCGGAAGTTATGAAGTCACATTTGACGGCAGCAGATTAGCAAGCGGTGTTTATATCTGCAAAATGAACTCAGCCAGTTTTTCAAGCTCGATAAAAATGATAATGGTGAAATAGAAATAGTCTGAATTAGGATTATTGTAGAAAATGACTCTGTAGTCATGGACGGGAAGTACTGTGCCGTAGATGCATACGAACTCTCCGTATCTTCCTCTACGGAAAAGTGAGGGAATATTCGGCTTATTAATAGATATAAAAAAACCCGAAGCGAAAGCTTCGGGTTTTTTACTAAAAAGATATCTTATTTAATAAGTATCATTATCTGAGATGCCTGGTAGTCAGGTGTTGATAATCTATAGATATATTTACCTGATGATAGATTTGAAGCATCAAAAACTACCTGATAAGAACCTGTTTTCATTTCTTTGTTTACAAGTGTTTTGACGTGTCTGCCAAGAATATCAAATATTTCTAATTTTACCGACCCACTTTTTGCTAAATCAAAGCTGATTGTAGTTGAGGGGTTGAATGGATTAGGATAATTAGGATATAATTTATAGTTCTGGACAATTTTATTCTGATAAAATACACCAGTAGTATATTCCTTTTTAACTGCGCGTAAGTTATCTACATAAATACGTCCTGTAGAGTCAGAGCCGGGTTGATCAGTTAACTGGAAACTATCAATTCTATATGATGTTCCGTCAAGACGGCCATTGCCAATCCAGGTGCCGGTATAAGTAGTATCGCTAAGAGGCCATTCAATAAGTTTCCAACCGTACCAATCTATTGGGTACCATTTAGAGACTTCGTGATTAGGCCATGTGGTCCCAACAGATTCATCTAGTGCAAACCGGAATTGATTCAAACTGCTGTCGCCGTAAACATATACTTGAAGGACATAGCTTGTATCAAAAGTAATGTTGCGTGGTGTACCTGTTGAAAGGTATTCTCTAATAAAGTGAGTTGTAGCTGTCATGTCCCAGGCATAATTTATATAAGCAGATTTGGCCGGGGAGGTGCCGGGTAAATAGTTAGCTGTTGTATAGGTAAAATTGCAGGAAACCGGTATAACCCCAACGGTGGATCCGCTGAAAGTAGGCTGTTCCCACCCTGTTACATTATTGAAGTCATCAATCATTGTTTTTGTAGTGTACTGATAACTTTTTGTCTTAAAGTTAATAGTAGTATCTGCAAACATCAAATTGCCTGATAAATCTTTTATCTCTTTTTTCAACGTAATGCTGTAATCTGTATTACATGCAAGAGAAGCAGCTGTTTTTACAGTAACGATAGATTTACCATTTATCTTTGTATGTAAGACTACCGCTGCAACTACACCGCCATTCTTCTTAAGAATAACGTTGGATGCAGTCACAGTTGAAGAATCTACTATTTCACTCATACTTAAGTTAATTGGAGATTCAACATCAACATCCTGTTGATTTACTACAGGATCTGACGCAACAATACGCGGGCCTGTTACATCATGAAGAATAGTTCTAAAGTGAAGAGTAAAAGGATCGCCCGGTACGCCATCTCCGTTGCCATCAATTTGTTTTCCGTTTACGTCTTTAATTGCATTATTTAAAGTAACGGTAAATGGAGTATCAAATGCTAAGCTTGCTGCTGGTGTGTAAGTAAGTGTTTTGCCTCCGTTGGTTAAAGTATAACCGGAAATTGCCGTTGAGGGTACTACGCTGATTGCACTTAAAAAGTTTGAACTGGCATCTAACTGCTTAGAAAAATTGAAAATCAATTTTGTTGATACGTCAACTGTATCGTTTTGTTTAGGAGTAGAAGAAGCCACAACCGGAGCATATGAAGGAATATTGTCTGTTGTTACGATATTTGAAAAAGCAGACTCATTCCAGTATCTGTTAGCCATAGCTACAGAATAACGATATTGACCATTATAGTTTTGTAAACCGGTAAAAGCAAGATTTAACACAAAAGCAGAATCTGCATAGACAATTTTATAGATTTCTGAAGTGTCTTTGTCAAAATTTGTGTTAGTTGATCTGTAAACCACAAACCAGCTTTTACTAATTGGCATACCCTGAGGTGTAACCGTTAGATTATAATGCAGTGAATCAACTTTTGCCAGTGCCACAACTGGTGATGTTGGAGTGCTGACGAATTTTACACTTCTCGGCTTTGTATTTTTAGCAAAGAAAGTAGTTCCGGCAGTATTAAAATAGTCTTTGTCCAGCCAGGTACCATAGCTGAAAAACTGGAAACCGTCATTCCAGGCAACAGTGCGGCAGGCATTTACAATTTCTGCATGCTTGCTAAAATTAGTAATAAGATAACTTCCCGGTCCGGTTGTAAACATTCTTCCTGCTGTAATTCCAGGCTGAATGTAATTACCCCAACTCTGTGTTCCACCGCCAACCAACATATTATAGAAGCCTGTACCGTCCTGCCAATGATAGCTCATAGGGGTGAGCTGATCCATATATCCATTGTTAAACCAAAGAGCGGCGTCCTGATAAACGTCATAGTAGCCATTCCAATCTCCCCAATTGTAACGTCCTAAAACTGCTCCTGAAAGTCTTATCCAGGGCTTTACTGTTTGAATTGAGTCATGCATTCTCTTTACAATGTCTGTAACCGAAGCTCTCCACCATTGATCCCATGTAGTATATCCGGTTGGAATTCCGGCAGAATATGGATGATCTGCATCGTATAGATATCTTGATGCCAGATTTTCTTTAATATCTTTAATCTGAGCATCAGGAATATCGCCGTCAAAGGCTCTATTCTCTTGTTCTTTTGCGAATTTTTGAGAAGACTTTGTGCTGGAGTATTCATTCCACCTAACATAGTCAAAATGGAAACCATCGATATCATAGTTTCTTACAACTTCCATTGCAACCTTCAGAGTGTAATTTCTAACTGCATCCATACCAGGTGATAAAGCAATGTTTGCAGTCATAGGGTTACCATTCTGATCTCTGCATATCCATTCAGGGTGTACCTGCCCGGGGGAACCTTGTGCGGTACCAACAGCAAAGCAGTTAAACCAAACGTGCAGTTCCATTCCTCTTTTATGAGCTTCGTCAATTGCATATTTCAAAGGGTCAAAACCCGGATATGTTCCGCCTGCATACGGGCCCCAAGGTTCGTATGAAGATTGATAATATGCGGTTCCGCCCTGCCTTACCTGCCATAAAACTGCGTTCTTGTTTGCAGCTTTCATATTATCCAAAATAGTTCTTATTCTGGCTTTATTTGCATCAACAGTGCTTGATCCGTTTATATATTCCCATGTAATTACCCAATCTGCCCGCCATTCTTGATTTTTTACCTGCGGGAAATGAGGAAGACAGTATAGTATTGTTAATAATAATACTGTATAAAAGTTTTTCATTTTACTCCTAATCTGTTTTAGTAAAGAATTATGATTGTCATGTAAAGTTCTAAAAAAAATGATATAGAATCAAATCATAAATTTTAATAAAATCGGATATGTCTGTTATATTTTGATCATTTTAAATTCGAACTGATCCATATAATAATTATTTTTTCAATTTCATTCCGTGTCCTTCTATATCTTTATACATTAACAGTATTTGTGTCAAGCTTCATTTCAACTTTCTTTATATATCATAATATTAAACCATTAAAAACAGGAAATAAAATGAAAATAAAAGCCACAGTTTTCGGGCTACTTATTGTAGCAATAGTATCTTCTGTTACATTGGCACTTCCAAGGTTTGCGTTAAGAACCGGCGCAAAATGCAGTGATTGTCACATAAATCCGGCGGGAGGGGAAATGCGGGATGTCCGGGGGTTTAATATGAGCCGCAAAATGAGTTTAGTTTCTCCTCATGAGGATTTTGAAATGACCAATAAACTGGGCCCAAATATTATGTTTGGTTTTGATTTTCGCGGACAATTCCTGGCGGCAAAGACATCCAAGGGAACTAAATCCGATTTCCTAAAGATGGAAGGTTCTGTTTACGGCAATGTAGATATTGCGGAGGATATCAGAGTGACTTCCCGATATGATTTCGTCTGGGGAATTTGGGAAGCTTTTGCAACAGCATATGTCCTTCCGGGTGGGGGGTATATTAAAGGGGGGTCTTTTGTCCCTAATTATGGGATAAAGATTGATGATCATACCGCATATACAAGAGGAGGCGATTTGGGAGTAATAACTTCAGTGGGAAATAAAAAGCAAGGGCTGATTTTTGATCCTCGCTATACAATGTCGGGTGGGGAAGTCGGTTATAACATTGCAGAGGTATTCTCTGTTACGGCAAGTGTGGGGAACAGCAGATCTCCGCAGGTATTTATAGCGGATCCTTCATATTTTATTTCAATAAGTTTTTTGCCCCAAATAAGTGAGAGCTTTCACTTAATGTTAGGAGCCTCCGGTGCAAATTTTAAAGATTCACAAAGGGATGCCAATTTTAATGCAGTAATGCAAAATGTTTATATGTATGGAGGATTTGCAGGCTTCTCTATTGGAGACTTTAGTCTTTTAGGTGAAATCGATTTTGCAAAGAACTATTCAGGCAAAGATTCACTTTCAACTGCTTTAATGTTAGAAGCTTCTTATAGAATTGTTCATGGAGTGGAGGCGGTGGTGAGATTTGACAGGTTTGATCCGGTTACAAAGATTAGTAAAGACGAATTTTCCAGGGTTATTATTGGATTTGAGTTTTTCCCATATTCATTTATCGAAGTGCGGCCGCAGTTTAGAGTGCAGACGGAACATCCGACTGCAAAAAATAATGCATTCGTTTTGCAAATGCATTTCTTCTATTAATCTATTAAATAAAAAGGCAATGACAGGTAAGCCTGTCATTGCCTAAGTTAATTGTAAATTACCTTTTTTTGAACAAATTAGTTATTGTCCATTATTGATAAGTAAAACTGAACTCAGCAGCCTTTCATAATTCCAATAAAAGAATCAGCTTTAAGGCAGGCTCCGCCAACCAAAGCGCCGTCAATATCTTTTTGTCCTAATAAC
>JAUZPC010000217.1 GCA_030706105.1 Bacteroidota bacterium
GGGATGATGCCTTTGAGCTTTATCATCCCGTAGAACAGACGGGGTGGAAGACTGTATTTATTAAGGATAACAAAAATAACATAACAGCTTTATCGGTTCAGGTAAATCCGAATGTCAATCCAGTAATATTTAAGAAGACATAGAACCTCTTCATAATAAAAGCCCGCTCTTGCCGGCAATGCAGTGCGTTATAATGGTGAGAGTACCCGGCTCAAAATAAAAGCCCGAAAGTAATTCCGGGCTTTTTTATTTTCTGTGGTTTATTCTTCAAACGTTCAGCAGTCTTCTCCAGGCAGAGTATGGTTTTTAGAATAATTTATCATAAACCCGCCAGAGTTCTCAAATCCCCGACAGCCCGGCGAAGCGAATAATAGCTCATGATGCTTTTATACTTAACCTGAATGTTAACCAGACGTGCCTGCGTTAATGCTGTTTCGGAGTCAAGCACTTCTAAGTTAGTTCCGGCACCTATTTTATATTGAATTACTGCACGCTCCAAAGATCTGCCGGCGTAGTCTATTTGTTCTTGCGTAGAATTCATTCGCGATATGTTAGATTTCAAATCCACCACCGATTGGAAAACATCGGTTGAGATTGACTCTTTAACCTGCTTAATTTTTTGGTCAGCAGCATCAATTGACGCATTAGTTTCATTAATTTTATTATCTGTTAGATTGCCATTGAAAATAGGAACATTGATGGAAACTCCGGCATACCAGTTTCCTCTCAACACCTGAATGTTGGGTTCATAGCCGTTTTTGAATCCATAACCAACAGCGGCATTTAAAACCGGTTTATCAGTCAGGCTCACCATTCCTTTTTGCAGATTGGCTGTGCTGCGGGCATCTTCTGAAAGCTTCAATTCAGCACGCTGGTTATAAGCAGCATTAAGAATAGAGTCGCTGTTCAGACTGTAAGCCGGAAGTTCAAAAGACCCCATAATGTTAATTTCCTTCTCACGGTTCAGGCCAATCAACTCTTTAAGAAAGAGCTCCTGTTTGTCCTTCTCATTCTGAAGTTCAATTTTTTCGTTATTGATTTCAATTATCCGCGTTTTTGTACTTAATGCATCGTAATCCGTAGCGGTTCCGTTTTTTATTTTCAAATCATTAGTTCTCAAATGCTCTTTTAAAGTTACTAACTGGGTGTCTTTAACTGCCATGCTTTTTTCTAAAAATAACATTCCATAAAAAACTTTGATCACCTGGCTGGAGAGATCGTCCTTTATTAAATTTTCATTGTCTTTAACTGAATTAAGAAATGATGATGCATAATCAACCTGGGACTCTCGTTTCCCAAAATCATACAGAGTATGACGGACAAATACGCCCATATTATAATTGTTTGCCGGTGCCAGTTCCATAATTTTTCCGCCAAAGGCAAATGCCGGTATCGGAGCTATTCTGTTGTAAGAGGCTTCGGCGCTAACATTTGGCAGATAATAACTCTTCTGCTGCTCTACCTTAAATTGCGCTGCCTGTAACTCGGCTTCTTTCTGTTTAATTAAAGGATGATTATTTACAGTAAGTTTAATTGCTTCATTAAGAGTCAGCGGGCTATTTTCCTGCTTTTGCGCAAATGGAGATGAATAAATAATAATTATTAGTAATATTGTTGTAATATATTTCAAATTTCTGTTCATTGTTCGTCCGTAATATTTTTGTTATTCAAGTGTTCCGGTCTTTCCCGCCGCTTTCACTTTCGATATTTTTAAAAAGAAAATAGGTATGATCAGCACAATTGATAATAGCGCAGCAACCAAAAAATCATCGCTAATACCTTGTATAAAAGACTGGGAAGAAATATTCAGCATAATCATTGCTTTTGCTCGTGCCGTAATTTCTGCCTGAGAACCGCCTACAGAATTCATCACAAAACTCTTTGCATGATTTACTGTATTTTGAAATACGGGCGATGAAGAATCAACATTCTGAGAAAAAGCCTGAAGGTGAAAAATAGTTCGCCTTGTTAAAAGTGACCCAAGTAAGGAAACTCCAAAACTTCCGCCGATCTGTCTTATAGTGTTAAACAAACCTGAGGCCTGAGCAATTTTATGTTTAGGAATATTTAGAAGCGATACTGTTGACAATGGCGTAAATATTAATCCAAGCCCCAAAGCTCTTACTAATAATGGAATTTGTATTTGAGAACTCTCTGTTTGAAGCGAGAAGAATCCATACGCGTATAAAGACCATGACAATAAAAGGACTCCAATCATAACCATGATCTTAGGATTAATTTTATCTGTCAGCCGACCGGCCAGGGGCGAAACAAAAGCCTGCACAATTCCGAGAGGTAAAAAAACCATTCCGGCCTGAAATGCAGTATAGCCTAATGAGTTTTGCAAATAAAGCGGCAGCAGAAACGTGCTCCCGAAAAATCCAATTCCAAATACAAAAAGGATAATATTTGCGGAAGCAAAATTCCGGTCTCTGAAAAGTGTTAAATCTACTATTGGGTGTTTTACATTGATCTCAGTTATTATAAAAACTATAAAACTTAAAGCCGAAATAAAAAAGCAGGATAAAATAAACGAAGATGTCCAACCTCCTGTATTCCAGGACGCATTTCCATCAGCAAAAGCAAGAAGCAGCGAGGTTAAAAATACAGTCATACTTATAAATCCCAGGAAATCAAATCCTCTGGTCTTCTCAGTTTTGAATTCTCTTTGGACTATTAGAACAACTATCAGACCTATTATGCCGACCGGAATGTTAACATCAAAAATTGCATGCCATGAAAATGTATCAATCAAATAACCGCCAACAAGCGGTCCCAAAGATACAGAGGCAGCGGAGGCAATTCCCCAAAATCCAATTGCCGTTCCTCTTTGTTCCACGGGGAATTCCCTGGTCACTATTGCCATGCCGACCGGCATGATAAATCCGGCTCCGGCACCCTGAACAACTCTAAAAAATATTAAAGCATTTTCATTCCATGATAAACTGCACAAGAGTGAACCAACAGTAAAAAGCAGCATCCCGAAAAAATAGGTTTTTTTATAGCCAAAATGATCTGCAATCCAGCCGGAAGAAGGAAGCATAACAGCAAAAATTAATAGATAGGCTGTAAGTACCCACTCTATTTTATCAACGCTTGTTCCAAAAGCGGCAGTCATTTTAGAAAGACCTACATTTACAATCGTTGCATCAAGCACAGCCATAAAAGTACCAATCATCACGCTAATTAGGACCCACCATTTGTAAAATTTATGTTCGTGGTGAAGTGATGGAACAATGCCTATCATTTTATTTCTGCCATCCCTAACCATTTTTCTTTTCCTTAATTTTCACTTCAACTGACATACCCGGCAACAATCCGAATTTTATTTGATCATTGGCGTGCAGAGGCTTAATGGATATCTTAACCGGAACTCTTTGAGTAATTTTTGTAAAGTTACCGGCAGCATTAGAAGGTGGAATCAGAGCAAACTGAGCCGCTGTATTTGTGCCGATCTGATAAACCTGACCCGAAAATTTTAGATCTGGATAAGCATCAACATTTATTTCAACATTATCATTCATTTGTATGTTTTTAATCTTAGTTTCCTCAAGTTCAGCCGTTACCCAGATATTTTTTAAATCAAATATTGTAAAAATTGGCTGACCGGGTTGAGCTACATCGCCTTCCATCACCCACCTTTTTGCAACTATTCCGTTGATTGTGGAATATAATTTAGTGTTTTCCAGATTAGTTACGATAGCTTTTATATCTGACATGGCCATTAAAACGCGGCTTTGAGCTATTTTATATTCCGCTTGTACTGCTTCATATTTCTTTTGTGCATTGTCTAAT
The DNA here is from genome assembly GCA_030706105.1 of Bacteroidota bacterium. Classification (GTDB taxonomy): domain Bacteria; phylum Bacteroidota; class Ignavibacteria; order Ignavibacteriales; family Ignavibacteriaceae; genus JAUZPC01. Next base: position 3,796 of record JAUZPC010000217.1, read on the forward strand.
TCTACTTTCGGAATTACCTTATCTTTATATTGTGCGCTTGCCCTGTTAAAATCTATCTGTGCTTTTTCCACATTCACTTTTGCAAGATCAATACTAGCCTGTACATTACTTAAAACTGTTTTAGTCTGATTTAATTTTGCAATTAAATCGGTTGAATCAAGTTCGGCAATTAATTGTCCTGCCTTTACACTATCACGCTCATCAACATAAAGTTTAACCACTCTGCCGAGTATTTTAGAACTAACGCTCAGTTTATTGCCATCAATAAAGGCATCGTCTGTAGAAACAGTACCCATATTTCCAATAAACCAGTATACGCCAGCCGCTATAACAATTATGATTAACAGAAGACCAATCCAGACACTTTTCTTTTTATAGATTGGTGCTGAATCCATACTCTGATCTAAATCATCATTTGCTCTGTCTTTTATTTTTTCGTTACCGGACATATCCATAATCTCCTAATGTAATATTATTTTGAAATACCTTTTATAAAAATCCTTATTGCAATATTCATTTCTGTTTGAAGCTGCCTGATTGCTTCATCACTCACTTCCAGCTCTTTAATCCCTCTGGACACTCGAATTCGCAATCCATGAAGAACATGAAGCAGTACGGTTGCTGTTTTACTATCAAGCTTCTTTTCAAACTCCCCGTTAGACTGCCCTTCTGAAATTATTCTGTCTATTAGAATTAATTCCTGATCTTCAAAATTCAAAAATAATTTAGTATAGAACGATTTTGAATCCATAAAGGCATGTAAACTGAGTGTACCCAGATTAAGAAAACGCTTAAAGTAGATGATTCTCATATTTACAAACTCGACCAGTTTCTCACCGGCAGAAATTTTAGAAGCAATAAGTCCTTCAATCTCTTTTATAAACCCATTTTGCTCTTTACTGAGAACCGCCTGATATAAATTCTCCTTGGTTGGGAAATAATAATAAAGTGAAGCTTTTCCCAAATCTACATCAACCGCAATTTCTTCCATTGAAACTTTTGAATAACCGAAATGGGCAAATCTCTTTCGTGCAGCTTCTATTATTATCTTTTCTTTCTCGCTAAACTGGCAAGTATTGGTTTTAATTGAATCCATAATGCTATAATCCATTCGACGTTTTTACTTTAACGGTCGAAGTGTGTAAAAAGTTCCCTTGATGGATAAAAATTTTTAATCTGTTGTTGTGCATCAATCCCGCCAGATTCCTCTGCTAATTACTATTTGAACTCCTATATTCCCAGGACATTGCTGGTCCGGAAGCATATAGTCAAACTGTTTATCATTCAAAATCGGCATTAATAAAAAAGCCGTCTAAAAAACGGCTTTCTTATTCCTTCTATTTATTTTTATTGGGGAAAATAAAGTATTATATCCGGTAGATATAAAACGTTTTAGCGAAACTAATATAACGGCTTTTTATCGTAACTGACCATCCAATGGATTCCATACTTATCTGTCAGCATCCCAAAATATGCACCCCAAAAAGTATCCTGAAGAGGCATTTCTATTTTTCCGCCAGCAGAGAGGCTGCTAAATATTTTGTCTGTTTCTTCATTGCTTTGAGTATTGATTGAAAGATAGAAATTATTACCCGCAATAAATGTGTGTCCCATGGATTCAAGGAAATCACTCCCCATCAAAATATTTCCATCACCGATCGGCAATGCAATATGCATAATCATTTCCTGCTCTGCAGGAGACACTTTTTCTTTTTCAGGGGTATCCTTAAACCGTTGAAGCCACAAAAACTCACCGCCAAAAATAGATTTATA
>JAUZPC010000218.1 GCA_030706105.1 Bacteroidota bacterium
GGTTTCAGCATACCTGAAAATTCTGCAAATTGCATGGCAGGCTCATATTATATAGAAAGGACAGAAAAGGATTTGCTCGTTATAACCGCGGTCGGAAGAGCAATAGGTAATGACAAAACAAACCCGATTAAATATTCATGCACTATAGATAATTCAGGGAAATCCGAGCTAATGAAATTAAACTAATCATTTTTTTTAAAATAGTATAAGAGCACAATAACTAATAATAAAACTATCCAATAATGCTTTAGTATTTCAATTATTGTATATAGCAGTGACATTAAACTTAGAGCTCCAAAATACGAAGCACTAAACCATCCGGCGACAAAAAATATTGATCCTAAATATATAAATGTAAGATTTTTAGGTCTATTAATAAAAAGCAGAATAAAATTTATTGATATTATAAAGAGGACTGCTGAAAAAATTAAGTCCCCCGGATTTGGGAAGTTATAGTAATTTAATATAAAAAGCATCAGCCCTGTTAAAAACATAGAAGAACCGATAAATAAAAGGCCATCCTTTTCAGCTCCCATATATTTATACACTATATAAATACCTGCACTAATAAGAATAACACCAGGCAGAATAGTTAAGCTGATACTCATAAATCCGGCAATAATAAAAATAAACGTGATAATAACCGGGATTACGAGAACAGATAAAATATTTTTATTTATTTTCATTTATAGATATTATAAATTACAAAAAAGAAATTTCTTATATTTAATTACGAAAAATCTTTTTAAAAACACAACACAAGTTGGTCACACTATTTGAGCAGTTTTAGCAAAATAATTAAAAATAAGGTAATAGGTATGAATCTTAACAGAATTTATTTCATATTGGTTTTATTATCGGCAGCGTCATTTGCCTTTATATCCTTCAAACCGGATGAAGGAATGTATCCTTTGAGTGAAATAAGGAAACTTGACCTGAAAAACGCCGGACTTAAAATTGACGTCAACGAAATTTACAGTCCGGGTAAAGCAGGATTAATTGATGCATTGGTGAATATAACCGGCTGTACCGGTTCTTTTGTTTCAGCAGATGGACTGATCATTACAAATCATCATTGTGCTTTTGGAGCAGTTGCACAAGCAAGTACAACTGAAAACAACTATTTGGAAAACGGTTTTCTGGCAAAGACAAGAGAACAGGAAATAACAGCAAAAGGAATAACGGCAAAAATTACAGTTTCTTATGATGATGTATCCTCTGAAATTTTAAAAGCAGCTAACGAGTCAGGCGATTATGCAAAAAGACCTTTAGCTATTGCCAATAAAATTAAGGAAATAATTGCACGGGAAGAAAAAAAGAATCCCGAAATTAAGGCAGAGGTATCTGAGATGTTTGCCGGAGAGTCTTATATTCTTTTCAGGTATCAGACTATAAATGATGTACGCTTAGTATATGTTCCCCCAAGAAATATAGGCGAGTTCGGCGGAGAAAGCGATAACTGGGTATGGCCGCGTCATACCGGAGATTTTTCGTTTTTAAGAGCGTATGTATCCAGGGACGGAAAGCCGGCGCCTTATTCGAAAGACAATGTGCCGTTCCATCCTAAAAAGTTTTTAAAAATAAATCCTAATGGAGTTAAAGAGAATGATTTTGTTTTTGTCTTAGGATATCCGGGCAGGACATTTAAGCATCAGCCGTCTCAATTTTTGGAAATGCAACAGAATTATCAATTACCTTATATTCAGAAAATGTACTCCTGGCTTATTGCTCTTTACCAGAAGTATGGCGCAGATGATGCTGAATATGCTTTAAAAATGGCACCAAGAATTAAAGGTTTAGCAAATGCTGAAAAGAATTACAGAGGCAAGTTAATAGGACTTAAAAGGCTTGATATAATCGGCAAAAAACAAAGTGAAGAAATAAATCTGCAGGCTTACATTAATTCCGATATTAAACTAAAAGGCGAATACGGAAATACACTTAAAGATATAGATGGTGTATATTCAGATATTTTCTCGCTTGGAGTTGAACCATTTTTTACTTCCATGCTTAGTAATTCAGCTATGTATCGGTTGGCAGACATTTTATTAGATTATCAGGATGAGATATTAAAACCGGAAAAGGACAGAAAAACCGCTTACCAGGTAAATCATAAAGCCGATTTAATGGCATACATAAAAGAACTTTATTCTTCCATGTACAAAGACGTTGATAAAGTAATCTTAACTAAAATTATTTCTGATGGGTTGGGTTATAAAGAGGTTACATCTCTGAAAGCATATTATGATATTAAGGATAAAAAAAGTGCGGAAAGTAAAGTAGCTCAATTTTACGCCAATTCTTTAGTTAGAGATGCAGATAAGTTTATTGCAATGTTCAATGATAAACCGGTTGATTTAAAGAGTCTGAACGATCCATTAGTTGAATTTGCAAGACTGATAAGAGAAGAGAATAAAGAAATAGCGCTGAAAGGGCAAGAAAGATCAGGCAAGATGAATGTTCTTTTAGCTAAATTTTTAGATGTAAAAAGATTGTGGCAAAACAAAGCATTTGCCCCAGATGCCAATTCAACTTTAAGATTAACTTACGGATACATCAAGGGATACTCCCCTGTTGATGCTGCATATTATTCTCCTCAGACTTCCCTTAGAGGGATAATTGAAAAGGCAGCTCTTGGAGGCGATTATCCTTTGAACAAAGTGTTGAAAGAGTTATATGACAAAAAAGATTTTGGACGTTATAAAGACGACAAGCTTAATGATGTTCCTGTTGCAATGCTATACAATACCGATACAAGCGGGGGAAATTCAGGCAGTCCGGTATTGAATGCATATGGCGAATTAATAGGTGTTAATTATGACCGTTCATTTGAGGCGACAATAAATGACTATGCATGGAATGAAAATTACAGCAGGTCTATTGGTGTGGATATACGATATGTTTTATGGGTCGCCCAAAAAATTTCCGGTGCTGACAATCTGATAAAAGAATTGGGTGTGCAGTAATTTTTGTCATATCGATTTGCTTTGTCATTCCGGTCCGAATTCGGAAGGAATCTGTTCTGATATTATAGTGATTGTGCCGATAGCGGCATTGAGATTTCTCCCTTCGCTCGAAATGACAGGGTAACGTTTGGAGTGACAGGGTATTTTTGCTGTGTCATTCCGATGCGAAGAGAGGAATTTGTTCTGATATTATCAGGATTATGCAAGCATCTGCATTGAGATTTCTCTCTTCGTTCGAAATGACAAGGCAACGCCCAAAATGACAGGACAACATTTGGAATGACAAGGTGTCTTTGTTTTGTCATTCCGATGCGGAGCGAGGAATCTGTTCTGATATTATCGTGATTGTGCCAATAACGGCATTGAGATTTCTCCCTTTGGTCGAAATGACAGGACAACGTTTGGAGTGACAGGACATAAATTTGCAAAAATATTTTTTTAGTCACTATTATTAAAGCTAACATATGGCAAAAGATCATAACTATTATGTTTATATTATGGCAAGCTTCAGCGGGACTATTTACATTGGCGTAACAAATGACCTTGTCCGCAGAACGTTAGAACATAAGAATGGTATAGTAGATGGTTTCACTAAAAAATATAACTGTAAAAAATTAATATACTATGAATACTTTACTGATATAAATTCTGCCATAGAGCGAGAAAAAGTACTAAAGAAGTGGCGAAGAGAAAAGAAAGAGAATTTGATTAAAACCATGAATCCTGCTTGGATAGATTTGTTTGATACGCTTTGAAAATGATTTCATGTGCCATTTCAAATGAAGTGAGAGTTCTGTATACTTGGTGCATTGAGATTTCTCTCTTCGTTTGAAATAACAAGGCAATATTTACTTAGTTAAATTTATATATGTAATTCCAGCCAATCAGCCAGCCGGCAGTTGAGCCAATTAATATACCGAAAGGGACTTCAGATATAATAGCAGTAAAATAATCATATTTATCCTGATATGGTGGATTACCGTCCTGTACGGTCATGGGTACAACTTTAGCAGCGACACAAATGGCACTAACCCCAATTCCGGCTAAAAGACCAAGCGACATTCCCAGCCAATGATTTTTATAGCTTGCTTCTTTTACATTATTAAGCTGTATATATCCGTAAATTGTATTGTGCCCCTTATTATAAAAAGCAATAGTATCGTTAAATATTTTTGCTCCGTAAGGGACAACAAACGAACTGTCATTAGTTAGTGTGATTTTAATACTTCTATCACTACAGTTTTTATTAAAATTCTTATATAAATCCTCTTTTGAATATCTTTTATTGGCGACATACTCAGTGGAACAATTTATGGATATTAATGCCATGATGATTACCAATAAATAAATTGAATTTTTCATACTTCCTCTAATTTAGCATATGTTATAATATGATTTGGTTATACTTTTAACAAGGACCCGATTCAACTTTAATATATAAACATCAAAAACTAATTATATTTCTATTCAATACCCGGACAACTCACATCAAATCGTTCTTACTCTTAAGTAATATAAATTAAACAGGTTACAAAAACAATATTGTTACAATAATGATAGGAGAATTAAATGTCAACAGTAAAATCACGGGTATTACATTACAACTCGAATCCGATATAGGAGTCATAAATAGGTCAAAATCTGGTATAGCATTTATAAGAATCCCTTATAATGTAACGTAATGCAATTTCTCTAATTGACACTATAACACTTGGGGTGACAAGGAATAAATGGAAACGGTAATTTCGTGCTATTGATCTATACAAAAAAGGCTGAGGTAAATCCTCAGCCTTTGTAAAAGTTAAGCCATTCTTAGAAGCTAAAGCGGCATCCAACGCTAATATTAAAATAGCCAGGTACGTCTGTCATTGACAAAACTACATTCTGAGAAGCAGCACCGGCTGCCTGATAAGTTTCAGTAAACTTTGTCTCACTGCCAAATGGAATAAAGTGTTTGAATTGAATATAAGGAGCAATATTATCAGAAATTCTAAATAAAGTACCGTAGAAAACTAAAATTCCAATCTTCATTTCAGAAGTGCCTGACAGTGTAGCCGATTGCCCATTTTGTGATACTTTAGTATCGCTCGTCATCATAAGATTTAAGCCCATACCAACTCCGGCAAAAGGAGAAAGCAGCTTAAACCCAGGGAAACTGAAACGATGGATAGGCATAATATCAAAAGATATTACTGTGGTTCCCCCATCGCTTAGCCCATTAGCAGCAAATTTTCCACTACCAACAGAGCTATTGTACCCTTCTTCAAAATAGTTAAAAGACGAGTAAGAGAAATCCAAATTTATATCCAGTTGATAAATGGAGTGAATAGGTATTCCATAGCCAGTACAAATACCGACATTAAACCCTGTAGTGCTGGCATCTCCGACATTACCAACGGCAACATTACCATTGGCAGTTTGTTTCATAGTCCCTTTTAGTCCAGATGCTTTAAAACCGACATGTGGGCCTAAGTAAAATTGCGCATTTAAATAACCTGTAAATGCAAATAGAAGAACGATAAAAAGTAGCTTACTAGACTTCATAATATATCTCCTAACAATTTGTAAATATTTTTAACTCTGCATATAATGTATA
>JAUZPC010000219.1 GCA_030706105.1 Bacteroidota bacterium
CCAACCCATGCAGATATTTTTTAAAAACATTCGAAAGGTTATTTAAAATATGCTAAGAGACTGGATGAAATTGCCGAAATGGACAAACTAGAATAATAGATTTAAAAAATTAAAATGCAGGTAATGAGGGTTTATCGACTAAATGAATGGGGGCATTCACGTTTAGTTTCTAAAGAGGCTTGGGCTGAAATGCTCTTACCTACTCGACAGCATGACTGAAATATCCATTTTAACAGAAATGGACACTGGGATGCTGTGTGTTGGGATTGAATATTATATCAAATCCGGAGCAGATAACTTCCTCCCATTTACAGAATCGAGCATGTTAGTTTGATCTATTTTTATTAAAAGCCGGTTTAATATTATTGATGTTGTCCCGTTTAAAGTTAGCATTTAAAAAAAGACCCTGCATCGATTCCAAACTGTAATCGTCACAGAGTCTTTTAAATAAAAGTAATAAAGACTAATAAGCAGGGGCTAAGTTTAAAAAGCCCCTGCTTAAACAGTTAGTTTGATGTTAATTTTGTACTTAATATCCTAAAGTATTCACCCGAACCGCCTGAGCCTGCTCCAAAATTGCATACAAAACCAATAGTTACCTGAGTAGATTGAGTTAATACAAAACTCATGGTCGAACTATTCAAATTTGAATAACCTAATGAACTTGTTGGAACGAGCGCTGCATCGGGCAGAGTTGTGCCTGCGGCTGCTACAATATAGGCAGGACCTGTGTATCCGTAGGGGCCTAAAGTAATCGAATAAGTGTAATTACCGGCAGGAAGTGTCATGGTTTGATAAAGCTTACCATTTGTGACTGCGCCGGCTCCCCAACCTGCTTCGATGGCCAGACAGGTACTATTGTCTGAATCCCAACCACCATATCCACCGTGATTTTTTCCTGAAGCAGATACAGTCCAATCGGTAGGAATTCTCCATCTACCGGTACCACTTGCGGCTGTACTGGTGAAAGGTTGTTGGTAGTTCTTGAAATAAAGGATGGTTACATCGTTTAACAATTTATCCTGATAATTAGTATAAAAAGCATCAATGGCATTATCAGCTGGATAATAAATTGTACGATAGCTAAATTTAGTTCCGGGTTTTGGCAACGAAGTAACAAAAGTCCTGGCAACAGATTTAACAATAGTGTCTTTATCGATTCCATCAGAATTGGTATATTTAATTTCGATACCGGCTATACCTGCATCTGCATTTACATCTACCCAGGATATCTTTACCGTTTTATCAAGCTGATATTCGGCTTTAACAATACCCCTGTTTGAGATACCGCTAGCATATTGATCCCCATATACATTCGCGGCCATGCGGATAGGAATAGACATATGATTTAATGCATCATATGTCCTGATCTCAAAACTCATCATACCTTCGGGCAAATTGGGTATTATCAATTTAACTGAATCAACACCACTGGTTCTATGAACAGGCACTTCAATTGAATCTTGCCTGCTATTCCAGAATACCCTGTACTTAACAATTTTTGGATCTGAGGTAAAAAGTCCTGTTAACATTACCCTGTTTCTGCCTGAAAGAAATTTGACCGAATCCATGATTCCGGGATAAGTTAAAGAACCCCCCGCCATGTATTTGGTTTTATAATCATCCATTTTGGAGCACGCGCTCATTATTAACACTAGCAATGCTAATAAATAATAAGGTGTGAATTTATATTGTTTCATCTGTTTTAATTTTTAATTTTTTTTCATTAATAAGTTATCAACGTTACTTATGCGACAGTTAAGCTTATTTTTATACATAAAAGTTATCTTTTAAAATAAGAATTTGAATCAATATTATTGACCCCATAGTGTAAACTGAGCAATGGACATGAAATAAGATCCTTGCCAATTGCTTAAGTTTCTTATACGGATATATTGGAAAGGTCCCAATCCTTCAGGAAAATCGAATTGCCAGCCTGCGAGACCAGCTGCGGCATCGGCGGCTGTTTCAGTACCCAGAGGGCCACCTGATGGTTTTACAACGGTGCAGGTTGTCATCAATGTCCATGTATTATCAAAAGCTCCACTCATATTTGGTGCATTAGAACCCCAGATTTCAAAATTTTTCACATTTCCCCTGACGTAATATGCATTTCCAATTTCTTTATATGGGTTTATCTGAAATCTGCTTAATGTGTGTTGTACACCAAGATTAAGCGTGATTGATGTGGGGGCAGACGCTGATTCATCTCCAAAATAGATATTGGACCACCCATTATTATAGTTGCCATTATAAATATAAGATACATTTGTATTACTTCCAGATTTTGGGGGGGTATCTCCAGTTAATACATAGTTGGTCCATGAAGGAGCTGATTTCGAAATAAGCTTTTCGAAAACAGGAGTAAGGGTTTGAAACATAGTATCTGTCTGATTTAACCATCGGTCTCTAATCAAAAAACCATATTTTCTGGGTACGGCGGGCTGACTTCTGGTGACGGAGACTATTTTAGCGGCATTGCTATAGATATTATCCATTCCAATGGTTTGAATATATTTACCGTTACCTGCAGTATCCACCATGGTAATAATAGATAAATTTTCTAAAGTTGGATTATCACATCTAACAGTATATCCACCAAAAGCAGGTTTAACAGTAAGTGTCTTGAAAGCCATCTTGTATGCCGGAGACAAAGGATTTACAGTTACACTAACTGGTGCCGAACATATTTCACTGTTATTAACTGCATACAATTTTACATTATGTGGCAATGTATCTGCATAACCGCCTAGTTCCATCTGGTTAGTATAATAAGAAGCTTTTACTTCCAGTACTACTCCCGGAGTTGTTTCATAAACTGCTTTTACATAAGAAAGGTCCTGATTACTTGGTAGCGTATAAGTAAGGAGCGCTTTTCCATACTTGTTTACAACAGTTACATTCGATACAACACCCGGAGGGTTGGTATTGGTGACATTAGGCTTGTTTAACTCTTCAACTTTGCAACTAATTGTGACAATTAAAAGTAAAGCTGCATATAACAGAGGCCGTAAAATTATTTTTTTCATTTTAAAAATATTTTATTGTTTAATATACATTTTTAAACTTAACTTTTTACCAGTTAGGATTTTGAACCAGATTTTGATTCTTAAGCAAATCATCGGTCAGGATAGGCCATAAATAATCGCGGGGTACCTCGAACTTCTGATTAAATAAAGTAGTCTCGGTATAATACAGTTCCGGTGTATTTCCCCTGATATTCCAACCCTTGATATTGCCATTAAGCTCTTGTCCTGCAGTTTTCCAACGAAGTAAATCCCAGAAACGTTGTCCTTCAAAAGCAAGTTCGATGGTACGTTCACGTTGAATGATACTACGCATTCCATTTTTAGTTGTATATTTAGTAGGGCTGGTGCTAAAGTTTGTCCATGAGCTTTCTACTGTTTGCAAACCTGCTCTTGCCCTCACCCTGTCGATATAATCATAAACTTCAGGTGTTGGCGCTGCTAATGATTCGTTTAAAGCTTCTGAATATGATAAATAGAGATCCGCCAATCTGATTTCGGGCCAGGGATAATTGACCATAAGAGAAGAAGACCACTCAAAACGATAATTAAGCATTTTCTTCATATAATAACCTGAAATAGGTGTTGATGAAGATGACCCGATCTGACCTATGCGGCATTGAAGGTTCCAGGTGTTATTATCTGTTTTTGACGGTGAATTTAACATATACCAAATGCATCCATCAAATCCGAGATCTGCATAATATCTGGGCTCCCTATCAAAGTTTAACCTCGCTGTCGTATAATTTTCAATCAAGTTAAACCGTTCTGCTTTTGTAACTTGCCTTAGCGCTGAGATATTTGAGAAATCAAGCGTTTTATCTTCCGTAATAGGAACACCGTTTTTGGTATAAAACATTTGTGCCATTTTCAAAGTTGGTCCAATTACAGTATTATTAGAAGCTTTTCCAACGTTTGCAGGATCGTACTGAGCTGATCCTACATACTGGATAAAAGAGGTATTATTGTTTGTAGTTAAGCCCCAGATTAATTCGCAATTCCATTTTTCAGTTGTTGCATTCCTAATACTCATTTGCGTCATTGTCGTATCGCTAAGCCTTGGATTCAATTGAGTAAACACATACAACTTTATGCCTTGTGCTTCACATAAATCTATGGCAGCTTTACATGCGTCTGCTGCTCTTTTCCATTTTTCCACACTGTAAGTGGGGTTAAAGAGCGCTTGCCCATCTTTGTTTTTAAACGAACCGTAATCCGAATTGCCATTATACAAAGGACTGGCCGCTGTAACCAATAATCTTGCTTTTAAACTTAAAGCGATAGTCTGTGTTATGCGCCCCAATTCAGAAGTTTGATTAACGATGCTCGAAGGAAGATGGGCCATGGAAAGATCAATCAAATTAGAGATATAATTTACCACAGAATCCACAGGTTGACGTTTTATACGTGTAGCTTCAATAGGGCCACTGACATCAATATTCTTATCAATGATTGGAATTGGGCCATAACATCTGAACATTAAAAAGTGGTAATAGGCCTTTAGAAACTGAACTTCCGAAATCCATCTGTTCCTAGTATCTATATCAAGGTCAGGAACTTTGGTTAGATCAGAGATATTTTCCAAAAACACGTTACAATCCCGGATTGCATTGTAATTGGCATTGCCGCCATTCGAGCCTTCCATGTAATTTGCACGTGGACTGGAGGCACTCTGTTCTCCGCGTGCGATACGCCAAACTACATCGTTAAATCTAAGCGCGGGATAATCTATCCAAAGCTCATCACCGGCTATCATACCTGCATTATAGGTAGGATCTGCTTCATTGTTCATATAACCGTAACAGGTAAATAAATATTTTTCTGCTTCGGTTTTAGAGGTGAATGCATTATTTATCGTTGCCACATTATCCGGGACAACATCTAAATATTTTTGGCATGCGCCACCAAGTAAAATGATTATTAATAACAGGGCTGATGAAAATGAACCCCGTCTTTTGAAGACATTAAGCCATTGTCTGATAGTATCTTTATTTATAGTATTATATTTCATAATTTTTTATTTAAAAAGATTAGAAGCTTACTTTTGCACCCACATTATATACTCTTTGAACCGGATAACCCAATCCTGAGGCACCCATTTCAGGATCCCAAAGTTTAAAACTGCTGATGGAAAACAGGTTAGTTGCATTTATATATAACCGTACACTAGACATACCAAGTCTTTTCAACCCTTTAGCCGGCAATTGATAACCAAGCTCTGCTGATTTCAGACGTATAAATGAGCCATCTTGTAACCACCAGCTTGATACTTGTGAATTATTAGCTGAAATAGTATTACTTAACCTTGGCCAAAAAGCATAAGAATTTCTGTTATTTTCTTGCCAGTGATTATCAGCAATTATCTGTAGCAAGCCATTTTGACTTCCGCCATTCAGGTAAAAAGGAGTCATATTGGGTACATTAATCATAAATGATGATCTTGCAGAGCCTTGTAAGAAGCCACTTATGTCCCAAGAGCTATTTCCAAAGGAAAAACCGGCACCATAAATAATTTCAGGTGAATTGGGTAA
>JAUZPC010000022.1 GCA_030706105.1 Bacteroidota bacterium
CGTCCCGACCAGAGTCGGGACAGATGGCTCTTTTTTTTATAATGAGTAGGCCGTCCCGACCAGTGTCGGGACAGATTACTCTTTTTTTTTATGATGAGTAGGCCGTCCCGACCAGAGTCGGGACAGATGGCTCTTTAATGTTTAAGTTAAGAGAAACAAAAAAACGGAGATGGTTAGTCTCCGTTTTTTATTATCCGTATATGAAAAATGTTATTTCATCAAAAGCATCTTCTTAGTGCTTATAAAGGTATTGCTTGGATTCTGCAGAGATGCAGCTTCAATTTTATAGAAGTAAACTCCTGATGATAAATTTGACGCATTGAATGACTGCTCATAGTTCCCGGCATCTTTTACTCCGTTTACAACTGCTGCTACTTGCTGGCCAAGCTGGTTATAAATGGATATTTTTATATTACTTTGTTCAGGAACGCTGTATTTAATGGTTGTTGACGGATTAAATGGATTAGGATAATTTTGCACGAGGGAATATCCTTTTGGGCTTTCAACTGACGTAACTGTTACTTCGTTTGAATATTTAAACTTACCGTCAAAATCTATCTGTTTTAACCGGTAAAGTACATTTCCCTTTATGCCGTTGTCAGTGAATTGATAATTTTGAGAATAAGTTGTGGTGCCAAACCCGGCAACAAAGCCGATTTTCTGCCATTTATTATCAGTATATTTTTCAATCTCAAATCCGCGATTGTTAATTTCTGTTGCGGTTACCCAATTCAAATTAACATTGCCATTGGTCATATTGGCAGTAAAAGAAGTAAGTTCAACAGGCACAAACGCTGCCCTTGCCTGGAAACTATACAATATGTTTGCCATTAAAGGAATATTTTTTCTTTGATTTATCCAATCCTGATCAGTCTGTGTAATTACTTCGCCACAGGTGCGGTTTGGGGGTGTAAATAGAAATCCGATATTATTATTATCTTTTCTAAGGAATGGGATTATGGTAGTATCTCCTGTGCCGGCTACACCATAAAAAAAGAAATTTATAAGGTTAGTATTGTAAGGAGTAGTTGCAAAAGTCCCAAGAATACTAACAGGGTTAAGATCACCGCTTATTGTATTACCCCAGGTGAAACTGCCTCCTAAAGAATCCACCAAATTTTTAAATGCTATGTTAGTCGATAGAGTCGGTGTATACTCAGATTGAATATAAACAGATTTGCCGTTTCTTATAAATTGCAGCAATGAATTGATGTGAGCAGGAATCATCTCCATAACACCGCTGGCGACTATAATTACATCAAATCCTGCCAATGATGATGCCTGCATCAATGAGTCGGCGGATATAATTTGCTTAGGGAATCCCATAGAATCAGCAGCGGCAGCCCAAACTGTATCCATACAATGACCTTCATTAATATCCCTGCTGTTAATTATTCCAATCTTCAGAATATTATTTAAATTTGATTTTTTTAATAAAGCATGAGTAATATCTTGTTTATGAGGACTATCAATGTTCTTATATGACTGAGACGGTATGATGCCGGGGGTAAATGTGGTGCCCTGAGGAAACATACCAACTGTAAAAAAAATAAATAATGCGAGACAAAAAGTAAATCTTTTCATGAGTTTTCCAATAAATTATGTTTTGTTTTGGCATAATCGAAAGAAAATTGGAAATGTTTAGCCGGCATATCCATTGCTCTAACAGGAAATTTTACAATGCCTCTTCAAACGCGTTCTCGAGATATGATCTGTCTTATAATTACCATATCGGAAAACCCTGAAGAATTATTAATTGTTTATTTATCTAACTTGTCTCAGGTTAGTGCTTGTTCGTTATGAGCAGGTCGCCTGGACCAGAATCGGGACAGATTACTCTTTTTTTTATAATATGTGGACAGTCCACATAATATACAAATGTCCGAAAAAATCTTCCTTTTTTAGACCAGCTTAATAATTCAAAAGACCTTCCTTGTAATACATTCATCAAATAGGGCAGCTAAAAAGCTAACCTGAGCATCCTTGTGATTTATCACCATACAATATGACTACTATTTTTAGTAAAATTGTAAAAATGAAAAGATTATTAGATTTATTTCTTTATTTTACAATGCAATTTTTACAAATTTATTAAAATAAACAAAAATGAAAAAAATATTGCTCTTAGTCCTTCCGTTTGCTGCTGCTATTATTCTTAGCGGATGTTCTTCTACAAAGGAAACTCAGAAGGTAGTTCAAAAAGAGAAACCTAAAGAAATTCCTGTTGTCGTTCCCCCAAAAAAAGTTGTTAAAAACAACCCTCTTCAGGAAAGAGAAATAATTAAAAAATTCAAAATCGAGAGTATCGATAAACTCAGATATGATTATGATGAAAACGGGGAATTGAAAAATAAGGGCAAATTGTCTCTAACTAAGTATGACCATAACGGACTTATGACCGAAACTCAATTTTATGACGATAAAGGTAAGATTGATTATAAATACGAATATAAGTATGATAGAAAATATAATTTGACAGAAACACTCCGGTACAATAAAAAGGGGATCAAGGATAAAAGATACGCTTATGAGTATAATAAAGACGGCAATAGAACAAAAGCTTACCGTTACAGCCAAAAGGATATTTTAGAAAAATACTATATCTATATGTATGATGAGTCCGGCAACCTTGTAAAAGAAGAATGGTATGATAAAAGCGGAAAATTGGAATTTACAATTGTCAATAAATATAATGACGATGACAACAAAATAGAATCATTAAATTACGAGGGGAAGGACAAACTGGTTGTTAAATACCTTTTTAAATATGATAACAACAACAATATTACCGAAGAAATTAAGCACGATGCTGACGATACTGCCATAGGTGTTATTCAGTATTTATACAAATATTCAGATAAATAATAGTACAATTTTCTCAATAACTCCGGCATTCAGAAACTAAGTGAAAATACAACCGGTTTGGTTTATATGGCTGTCTCAAAAGTAAAGAGACAGCCTCAAAGATAATTTAACTTTAGAATTTCGGAAGAAATGTGCCAGGTCAACTCTTGGTTTTGCCCGTTTTAACATTTTCAAGCCTAATATCTGCTCTAACTTTACCAAGTTCTTCAGTCTGCTTGTCAAACTTTTTTTCTAACACTGATTGTGCTTTTAGCAATTGTGCTTCTAAGTCTTTTAAAACTGTTATTTCACTGTAAGTAACAACCACTCCGTCAATCATATTCTCCAATGTTCTATATGGGTGTATGCGGGCCAGAAACCATTTCCCGGTACTTGTTGATACTTCTTTCTCAAGACTAATAAGTGTCTTAAGCACCTGTTGTAGATCTTTTTCCATACCACGATAGAAAAGGTCAGAAGCAATGTCTGTTATCGGCCGTCCAACATCACTTGATATCAGCTTGGTAATTTCTGTTGTCCTTTGTGTAAAGCGTTTGATGTGCAATGAATTATCCAGAAACAAAGTAGCAATGTCAGTACTGTCCAGAAGATTTTTCATGTCGTTATTCGTTTGCGAAAGTTCCTCCATCTTTGCATGTAATTCCTGATTTACTGTTTGGAGTTCTTCATTCATGGATTGCATTTCTTCCTTGGAGGTAGTCATTTCTTCGTTAGCAGATTGGAGCTCTTCATTAGCAGATTGAAGTTCTTCATTGGCAGATTTAAACTCTTCTTGAACAGTTTGCATTTCCTGGTTTATTGCAAGAGCCTCTTGCCGGGTTCGGGCAAGCTCTTTCTCCAGAGTTTTAATACGCGGGTCTGATGACTGTGTAATATGCTCCTGGGACAATTTGTTTTTAACAGGTACTGCTGCAACATCCGAAAAAACAATTATCACCATTCCTTTTAATTCTTCAGGAGCCTGCAGGGGTTTAATTGAAATCTCTATAGGATTTGAATTGTTCTCTGTACCAATAAATATATTCTTTATTTTAATGGGTGCTTCTTTACTTACTGCTTTTTGGAAGGCATTACTAAGTTCATATCTAATACCCGGGCGTGCCATGGCATGAATGTTCCAATTTGCTTTGCCGGCCGCGGGTTCAAGATATTTGCCTGTTCTCCCGCTAATATAGATAATATCACCTTTGCTGTTAACAAGTACTGCTGCCGGGGCGAATTCCTGCAGAAGAATCTGTTCAGTCATTGTATGGATGTTTGCGGCCGGTTTCAATGGTCTTTTGCCGCTTCCTATCGCTCCGGGTGTAATTGCAAATTGAGACGGAAACGTAATACGTTCTGAGGGCAAGAGGGAATTCAGGCGTCTGTATATTCTCAATTTATTCTCTGCCGGTTTAAACATATTAACGTGTTCCCCGATAGTCTCGCTGCTCCCCAAAACGAGTATTCCATCGGGATTTAATGCATAATGGAAAAGGGGAATAAGTTTCTTTTGCAATACCGGTGTAAAATATATAAGAAGATTCCGGCAGCTTAATATATCAAGTTTAGTAAATGGGGGGTCCTTTATTATATTATGAGGCGCAAAAATAATCATTTCACGGATTGTTTTGGAAATTTCATATCCGTCTTTTCTCTCAATGAAAAATTTCTTTAACCGTTCATTAGAAACGTCTGCTGCTATATTTAATGGAAAAACCCCCTCCCGAGCCTTACTAATTGTATTAATGTCAATATCTGTAGCAAATATTTGCAAATTGATATCTCTGCCGGGTTTTACTTTTTCCAGTGCCTCCCTGAATATGATTGCCAAAGTATAGGCCTCTTCTCCGGTAGAACAAGCAGGTACCCAGGCACGAAGAGTATAATTTTGTTTAAGCCCCTTAATAAGCGGAATGAGTATCTTATTCTTTAGCTCATCCCACACTAATTGGTCACGGAAAAAATTTGTAACTCCAATTAAAAGCTCTTTGAATAGTATTTCCAGTTCGTAGGGATTCTCTTGTATCAAACGAACATAACTTGTAATCTTATCAATCTGGTGAATGTTCATTCTCCGTTCTATCCGGCGGTAAAGTGTAGTTCCCTTGTATTGAGAAAAATCATGTCCTGTTTGTGCCTTCAGTAAGAAAAGTATTTTTTCTAATGATTTAGGAGTCTTACCTTCTGTTAAATGTTCAAGTATGGGAACATTAGGAGCATGCTTTATGTGGGCAGCAATTTTTGCCGGAAGTTCTTCAACTTTTGCTATTACATCCGCAAGGCCCTCATCAATAGCACTTCTGGGCATACTATCAAATTTTGCATCGGCAGGTTCCTGAACATATACTACACCGGTATTCTCTTTAATTGCTTTTAGCCCTAAAGTACCGTCTGAACCCATACCGGAAAGAATAACACCAATGCTATTTTCCTTTTGATCATCTGCAAGTGAACGAAAAAAGGAATCAATAGGCAAATGCAATCCCCGCGATTTTCTTCTGTCCAGTAAATGCAAAACTCCGTTATGGATTGACATATCTTTGTCCGGAGGAATTACATAAAAACAGTTCACCTGAATCCGCATGTTATCTTTTACTTGTATTACTTTCATTGATGTTGAGGGCTGTAGAATTTCGACTATTAAATCTTTGTGTGTCGGATCCAGATGCTGAACAAAAACAAAAGCCATATTGCAATTATCAGGAATATTTTTTAAAAAAAGCTCAATTGCTTCCAGACCTCCTGCCGAAGCACCAATGCCGACTATTGGAAAAGTTACAAGTGGTTTTTGGCTTTTAGTACTTTTCTCCGTATCCTTTTGCGATGGTGTAACATTTAACTTAAATTTCTTTTTTGCAGTAGATAATTTCTTCGTTATAGCCTTATTTCCTTTTTTGTCATTTGACTTCATAATAATTTTTCACCGGTAATGTAAAATAAAATGAACTGCCTGCATCTTCTGTACTTTCTGCCCAAATTTTCCCTCCGTGTTTCTCTATGAATTCCTTGCATAGCAATAGCCCCAAGCCCGTCCCAAGCTCTCCTGCCGTGCCTTTTGAGCTGATCTTTTCTTCTATCTTAAAAAGCTTATTAACAACATTTTCTGACATCCCCACACCGTTATCGGTTATTGAAACTAAAATCATCTCATTTCCGGATTGTTTAGCGGTTATGATAATTTTTCCGTTTTCATTTGTGAACTTTACTGAATTAGATATTAAGTTTCTTAAAACATTACTAAGCATATCTTGATCAGCAAATATATTAAATTCCGGGGGAACTTCATTCTGAATTATTATCTTTTTTTGTTCTGCACTTTTTAACAGTGATAAAATACTTTGTGAAACAAGCGGAGCTAAGTCCAGTACTTTTGGCGAAAAGTTTATTGTCCCTTGCTGCATCTGTGCCCATTTTAATAAATTAGTAAGCAGTTTAAACAGATTTTTTGCAGTCAGATTCATTTCTTTGCTGTAAAGCTCAATGTCTTCTGTGGTTAAATTGGCGCTATTTTCCGCCATTGTGGAAGTCAGTCCGATAAACCCCTGAAATGGTCCCTTCAAATCATGGGCAATAATTGAGAAAAATTTATTCTTTGTAGCATTCAGTTCTTTAAGCTGTATGTTTTGCTGCTGTATAATTTGTTCTGCGTGCTTTCGTTCGGTGATATCAATAACTGCAATCTTGCATTCCGTTTCACCTCCACGGGCAGTTACTTTAATGTCAGCATTCAATTGTTTGTTGTCAGAAATGAGTAATACTTCGCAGCTCTCTTTAACATTGTTTTCAAACACTTTCTTTAGTAATTCATTAAAAACAGGCCGGGTTTCTTCCGAAACGAAAAGTCCGAACCGTCGTTGCATTAATTTGGAGCGGTCAATCCCCAGCATTTTAGCACCCGTTAAATTTGCATTGTTGATTTTTCCGTCCTGTTCAAGAGTAAAGAAGCCAACGGGGGCATAATCATATAGTTCCGTATATTGTTCAAGACCCCTTTCTACCTCATCTCGGGATTGCTGTAGTTCCTCATTCATCATTTCCAGTTCAATTTGGTGTATCTGTAGTTCCTGAACAATTCTGTTTAGCTCGTCATTTGTTTTTGCAATGTCTTCAGTTCCCGGATTCTTTTTTAGCCTTTCTTGCGCCTTACTTCTTAGTTCGTCAGCACTCATTGGCTTATAATTCTCTCTTTTCATAATTTTACATTTCTTCCGGAATTTGTTACTTTGCTGCAAAAACTGAAGTTCTATTTCCGGCCAGGGTTATTAGACTCAGTTCATTAAATCGATTCTGTTTTTCATGCGTTTCGGATACATAATTTTGGTAAAGAACAGGGTTTCATAAAGCACTCAGCGATTAATATTAACAGTTGCATGGAAGATCTTAGCTTCTTCAAGCCGGGTTGTATAATATAATTTGAATTCAATAGCAGTTTCTTCTAAGAGAACAATATTTACTCTTACCTCTCTGCAAAACTACAGAAATAGAGAAAGTTAAATTATTCTATATCTTGTCTTTTATGACATTTAAGGCTTATTTCCTTTATCAATGATATAATATACACCAATTATGGGACATATGATAGCACATCCAACACATAGGTTCATGGCGGATAAAAAGGGGGAATATCTACCCATATACTAAGTAAAGTCTGCCCCTTTACAAAAACATTATTCAAAATACGCCCCGGCTTGCCTTAAATCGGACTTCTCCGGCCTGCCGCTAAGAAAGAGAAAAAAAGGGGATGTTGTTGAAAAATCACCCACCCCCATTTCCAATTTTATAAATTCTTCTTAACCCAATTTTCTAAACCCTCACATATTATCAGTTCTTGTGCTGCCTCGCCAACGGGACTTATAGAATAAGATTTATCATTATAGGATATTAAAGATTCCTCAAACTTTATTTCAACCTGTTTCTTGGTTTCAACTGTAAGTTTGTCTTTGCCATAAACGGAAATCAGATCGTCAATCAGCTGCGGGCATTCAATAACAAGATAGCCGTTATTTATTGCGTTCCTTTTATAGGTCTCATTAAAAGAGCCTGCTATTACTAATTTAATTCCGCGATATTTTAAAGCAGTAGCTGCCTGTTCTCTTGAACTGCCTGTCCCGAAATTATAACCGCCTGCAAGTACATCTCCCTCTTTAACTATTTTACCAAATTCCGGATCATAGTTTTCCATTACAACTTCAGCTTGTTGCTTCGGAGTAAAATCATCTATATATGTATATTTACCGGGATATATTCCGTCTGTATTCATATTGTTTTGAGGACAGAAAATAATATCACCTGAAATGCTTTTGGGAAAACCCTCGATAATTTTAACGGCAGGTTTCTCTTTCAATGTTTGTTTGTTTGTTTTAATTGAGGTCTTTATTTCCTTTACTTCATTCAAATTAAATGAAATTTTTCCGTTTATAGCGCTGTATGCAACTACTGCCGGAGATGCCAGATATGCCTGTGCATTGGAAGAACCCATTCTGCCCTTAAAGTTTCTGTTAGTAGCAGAAATCCCAACTTCTCCGTCTTCAAGCAGACCTGTTCCAAGACCGATGCAGGGACCGCATCCGGGGGCAAGAGGGAGGGCTCCGGCTTCCATAAGTGTTTGCCAGTAACCTTCATTCTCACTTTGTGCCTGTACTTCGCTTGAAGCGGCAGCTACATAAAATTTAACTCCCTGAGCAACTTTTTTCCCTTTAACAACTTCTGCAGCTTCTTTTAAATCACTTAAACGGCTGTTTACACAAGAGACTAAATAAGCTTTATTTATTACAATATTTTTTTCTTCAAGCGCTTTTGCAGAGTTCATTACTTTTACAGTATTGGGACCTGAAACGTATGGGGATACCGTACCCAAATCCAATGTAATCTCCTTAGCATAAAAAGCATCTGCATCTGCTGCGGGGATGCTGTTTTCAAGCTCACTTAACTTTGCATCATTTATTCTGGGGTGTACTCCATTAGAAGTTTTATCAGAGTTAACACCTTGCAGACCCCGTTTTTTAATAAATTCATTACGGGCTTTTAACCAGGCTATAGTAACATCATCAATTGGGAAGATACCGGCCAGTGCACCCCATTCAGTTGTCATATTGGCAATTGAAAGGCGTTCATCTATGGATAAATATTTAACACCCTCTCCTGAAAATTCAATAGCGTGATTTAAAACTTCATCATTGTTAAGAGTTCCGCAAAGAGCAATAATAACATCTTTACCGTAAACGCCTTTTGGCAGCTTGCCGGTAAGATTTACTTTAACAACTGCAGGAACCTGCCACCAGGTTCTTCCTGTTGCCCATATTGCCGCCGCATCTGTGCGTACAATTGGAGAGCCAAGGCATCCTAGTCCGCCATACATATTTGAGTGACTGTCAGAAGCAACCATCATCGTACCGGGGAAAGCATAACCTTCTTCACACATAATTTGATGTCCGATTCCACGACCGGCCGGATAAAAATCAGTACCCATTTCTTTGGAAAAATCTTCAATCTTCTTATATTTTAATAAATTCTTTTCAGAAGTGTCCTGAACG
Source organism: Bacteroidota bacterium (assembly GCA_030706105.1). Classification (GTDB taxonomy): domain Bacteria; phylum Bacteroidota; class Ignavibacteria; order Ignavibacteriales; family Ignavibacteriaceae; genus JAUZPC01. The sequence goes on from JAUZPC010000022.1 coordinate 9,381, forward strand.
TTATGGTCCAAAGCGTGAACTACCTGCAAAGGATTAGCAATTTTCTTTGCGCCGATAGCTCTAAATTTGGGAATAACAGCGCCTGTGTTGTCGTGTGTCATAACATAAGCAGGCTGAATATAAATAAAATCGCCGGCACGGACTTCGTGGTCGGCACTTAAATTAACTGCATATTTTTGAGCAATTTTTTCAACTAAAGTCTGAGGCATAAAATACTCCATTAGAAAAATAATTTTTTGCAAAGATAATAAAATCAGTATATAGTATGTAGTCTATAGTTAAACCATATAAAAGTCCTTTTTCAGTTTGAATTGTAGAAACACCGGCTCCTGCAAATACAAATCCGCCTGCCGGCTATTTTTAATAGCTAATTCCCCAAAAATGAAAGATGATTACCTGTTATTAACTGTTTTTTCACTTTAATCTGTATGTAAATTGTTTTATTTTATTTTTATATTTACATACTGAAATTAATGAGGTTTTAATCCGTTTTGAAAGAAAAAGCTGAAACAAAATTGACCGGTTACTTAAAAATAGTGGAAAAAGAAAAAAAGGTTGTAGAAGATAGAATAAAAAAGTCTTTAGTCGGCAGAAAACCTGAATCTCTTTACTCACCCGGATATTACGTTGTAGAAACAGGCGGAAAAAGACTGCGCCCTATGCTGATATTGCTATCGGCAAAGGCTGCCGGTGGTTCGTTTAAGGACGCATATAATGCTGCTGCCGCTGTTGAGCTGATGCATAATTTTACTCTTGTTCATGATGATATTATGGATAATGCGGGTAAAAGAAGAAATCGCCCCACTCTGCATGTTAAATATGATTTAAGTACTGCAATTCTTGCAGGTGACAGCCTGCTTAGCATTGCTTATGAATTACTGATAAAAGACTGCAATCATAATGCTGCCGAAATTCTTAATGCCTTTAATAGCGGACTGATTGAAGTTTGCGAGGGACAAAGTCTGGACAAAGAATTTGAGACGCGCAAAGATGTCACCGTAAAAGAATATTATGTAATGATTCAAAAGAAAACGGCCGCATTAATTGAAACTTGCTGCCGTATTGGAGGCCTTTTGGGCAGAGGCAGTAAAGAAGTTGTTAAAGCTCTGGCTGATTTTGGCAAATATGCCGGACTTGCGTTCCAGATTCAGGACGACTTGCTGGATATTACCGGAGATGAAAAAGAATTTGGCAAAATTTGCGGCGGCGATTTGGTTGAAGGTAAAAAAACTTATTTGTTTCTTGCGGCTTTAAGCAAAGCTAAGGGAAATGATAAGAAAAAACTTTTAGACGTTATAAAAAATAAGGGCATTGAAAGAAAAGATATTCAGACATATAAGGAGCTATATGAAAAACTGGGTGTCCTTAAAGATGCTAAAAAAGAAATTCTAAGATTAAGCAATGTTGCTTTAAAGAAAATAGAATTATTGCCAAATCAGGAAGATAGAGAAATATTTTACGAACTAGCTTCTTCTTTAATAAATAGAAATAAATAATGATAGAAAAAACTGTTACAATTGTTAATAAAACCGGTTTGCATACCAGACCAGCAGCCACGATTGTTAAGCTGGCTTCTAAATATAAATGTGAGTTCTTTATTAATAAAGATGGTCTTAACATAAATGGCAAGAGTATTATTGGTGTTATGACCCTTGCTGCAGTGATGGGTTCTGAACTTATGTTAACTTTTGATGGCGTTGATGAAATTGAAGCTGCCAATGAAATTGTTAATTACTTTAATAGAGGTTTTGACGAACTTTGAAAAATTTTAAACAAATATATAAAGAAGCTGATAATAAAATAACCGGCATTGCTGCTGCTCCCGGTATCGTTATTGGTAATGTTTACCTGTTTTCTAAAGAAGTATTAGAAATAAACGGGGATCTTATTACTGACGTGGATGAAGCTCTTATCAATCTTAATGAAGCGCTTGAAAAATCCAAAAAGGAATTATCAAAAGTAGTTCAGCTTGCAAAAGAAAAAATGGAAGATACAAGAGCTGCTATTTTTGAAGCTCAGGTTATGATTTTGGATGACCCCATTCTTATTGAAACAATTGCTAACAGAGTTGCTAATGAAAAGCGATTGCCTGAATATATTGTTAATGACGAAATTACTAAATATCAAAATATGATGAGGCACTCTGCCGCTTCTTATATGAAGGAAAGAGCTAATGACATTGAGGATATTAAGAATAGAATTATCAGAAATTTGCAAAAAAAGAGATGGCAGTCCAAAATAGCTGAAGATGTTATTGTTGTTAGCGAAACGCTTACTCCGGCTGATGCAATTTTATTCTCAAAGAGAAGTGTTAAGGGTTTTGTTACGGACCACGGAGGCCTGACTTCTCATGCGGCTATTATTTCCCGTTCTCTGGATATTCCGGCAGTTGTCGGTACACATAATGCTTGTTCATCAATAAGTAATGGCGACATCATTATTGTTGACGGGTTTCACGGCTACGTTATTTACAATCCGACTGAAGAGCAAATTAAATTTTTCCGGGAGAAAATAGAACATCATAAAATCCTTAGGGCAGAACTTGCCGGGCTTAAAAATGAACCGGCCGCAACTATTGACGGCAAACAAATAAATTTATTTGCTAATGTTGACGTTACCGGAGAAATTGACCTTGTGTTTACAAATGATGCTAAAGGTATCGGCCTTTACAGGACAGAGCAAATTCTTGAGGAAACCGGAGATTTCCCTAATGAAGAAGAGCAGACTAAAATTTACAATACTTTAGCTGAAAGGCTTTATCCAAAAACTATTACTATCAGGGCTTTTGATATCGGCGGCGATAAAGTCAAATTTCTTGATTTTAAGGAACCCAATCCCTTCTTAGGTATGCGTGGGATTAGAGTACTACTGGATAACATTAATATTTTTAAAACACAGGTAAAAGCTGTTTTAAGGGCAAGCAAAAATAAAAATGTCCAACTCATGATTCCAATGATTACTACTCTTGAGGAAGTAAGAAAAACTAAAGAGCTGGTTGAAATCTGCAAAATGGAATTAAAAAAGGACAAAATTGATTTCGACAAAAATATGCGTCTGGGTATTATGGTTGAAGTTCCGGCTGCCGCTGTAATGACATTTGACCTTGCTTCTGAGGTGGATTTTATTAGTATTGGTACTAATGATTTAATTCAGTTTCTTAATGCTGTTGATAGAGGTAACGACCTTGTATATAACTTATATCAGGAGTTCAGTCCCGGATTAATTAGAACATTAGCCCATATTGTTTCGGAAGGAAAAAGGGCAAAAAAAACAGTAAGCATCTGCGGTGAAATGGCCGCTGATACTTTGGCAATCCCTTTATTGGTTGGTTTGGGGCTGGATAGTTTAAGCATGTCTCCCACAACTATACCTTATGCAAAAAGAATTATTAGAAATTGTCAATACACTGATTTACAAAATTTAGCTAAAGAGTGCTTAGTACTTAGTTCTGAAAAGGATATTACTGAAAAAATAGAAAAATTCTTTAGAGCTCATCAAATAACAAGAACAAGGAACTTAATATAATATGAATATATCTGAATACGTCTCTGCATACGATCCTGAAAATCAATTTCAGGTTTTAAAAGATACTTATAAACAAATTGAATTTGCATGGAAAAATGAATTTAATTTAGACAAACTTAAGGACAAAAAATTTAATTCTATAATGATTAGCGGATTAGGCGGCTCTGCAATTGCGGGCGATCTGATGCTTAATTTTCTTAAGGATGAATTAAAAGTTCCGCTTCTTGTTAACAGAAACTACAGCCTTCCATTGTTTGTAAATGAAAGCACTCTTGTAGTAGTGTCTTCATACTCAGGCAATACGGAAGAGACAATTTCTGTTTTGGAGCAGGCAATTAAAAGGAATTGCAGTGTCGTCTCCATTACTACAGGCGGTAAAATTGAGGAAATTTCACTTAAAGCAGGTATTCCTGTTGTTAAAACTCTTCCCGGCTTTCAGCCGCGCTATGCATTAGGTGTTAGCTTTTTCTCATTATTAAAAGTGTTACAGACTTTAGGATTTATTGAAGATCAAACTCCTGTTGTAACTGAAATAATGGAAAACTGGAAAACTCAGGGCGTTGAACTTTCTGCTGATGATAATCCGGCTTTTAAAATGGCTGAAGAAATTGATTGCAGCATTCCCTTTATTTATTCTTATGCTGATTTTAATTCTGCCGCAGGTTATAGATTTAAATGTCAGTTCAATGAAAATGCTAAACTGCATGCCTTCTCAAATGTTATTCCGGAGCTGAACCATAATGAAATTATAGGATGGGAGCTTTTTGACGATGAAGATCATGAATATATTCTTATCAACATAGTTGACAAAGATTATCCTGAGCAGATTAAAAAGAGATTCCAGATAACTACTGAACTATGCGAAGATTCTAATATCAGTTTTATTGAAATTGAAGGCTCACTGTCTTCTGCTAAACTTAGGTTGATGGAAGTTGTTTATTTTTGTGACTGGGTTACATACTACAGCGCAATTTTAGATGAACTTGATCCGACTGAAATTGATAATATAAACATTTTGAAAAAACGGCTTGCCGAATAATTGTATTTTAGATAACAAAAAGGATTGCGGTTTTAAGCAATCCTTTTTTCTTTTAAAAAATACTGCTATATATGCTATATTAGAACTTTATTTTAAAGATTGTAAATACGGCTTCATCTTAACTAATAATGAATAAATATATACATATTGCTATATTCCTTATGTTTATTTGTGTCCCTTTACAGGCGCAATTTTATTATTTCGGAAGGAATAAAGTACAATTCAATGACTTTGATTGGAAAGTGCTTAAAACTCAGCATTTTGATGTTTATTATTATAATGAAATGGAAGAAATTGCAACTATTGGGAGCGGTTTTGCTGAAGATGCATACTCTGAATATAAAGAAAAACTTAATACAATTGTTACCAGACGAATTCCTTTAATCTTCTATAACACTTCCAATCAATTCCAGGAGACAAACACTACTGAGGGATTTATTCCTGAGGGTGTAGGGGGTTTCTTTGAATTCCTTAAGGGCAGAGTTGTTATTCCGCACACAGGTACCCTGTCGGATTTTAATCATGTCATCAGGCATGAGCTGGCTCATGTGTTTATGACTAATAAACTATATAATATTTTGTCTGACCACCATCTGCAAAGTAGCCTTTCGCCTCCTTTATGGTTTACTGAGGGATTTGCTGAGTATATGTCCACAAAACAGGATGACCAGGCTGAAATGATTTTAAGGGATGGAATCCTTAACAATTATTTTACAGGGCTGAAAAATATCAATATGGTATATGGTTCTTTTCTTATGTACAAATACGGCCAAAGTTTTCTTGAATTTGTTAAGGCTAAATATGGGGAGGAAAAAATACCTCAGTTGCTGGATAACTTCTGGCTGTTTTCTGATTTCAATAATAATATTGAATTTACTCTTGGCAGTCCCATAGAAAAGATTGATGCTGAATGGACTTACTATATTAAACAAAAGTATTTCCCCCTGGTCGGAGAGAGAAAACCTATTAAATTAGGATGTGAAAAACTGACTAAAGAGGGGTACAATTTTACTCCTGTAGCTTACACTGACAGTACCGGAAAATATATATTCTTTCAGGCAAATCAGGATGGTTATTCATCCTTATATAAATTGAAATTAGATTCGGCCAAAAAGTATCCGGTTGAACTTGTTCTTCGCGGGGAAAAAAGTAATGAATTTGAGTCCTTCCATCTTTTTTATACCAGTATAGATGTTAGCAAAAACGGTATTATTGCATTTGTTACTAAGTCCGGAGCGACCGATGCCTTGTATTTATATTCTATTCCGGATAATAAAGTAATTAAGAAAATCCAAAAAGATTACCTTATCAGTATATCTTCACCGAAGTTTTCCGGGTCATTAAGCTCAATAGTCTTTAATGCTGTTGACCAGAAAGGGTTCAGCGATATTTTTATATATCAAATTGACGCTGACTCTATTTTGCGGTTGACAAATGATTATTATGATGACAAAGACCCTGTATTTGCAGATAATGATAAGGAAGTAATATTCTCGTCAGACAGAACTGATGGTGTAAACAAAGCTATGCATAATTTGTTTACTTACAATCTTAATAACCATTCAATTGCTTATCTTACAAATCTTAAAGCACAGTGTACATCCCCGTATTCTTCATCAAATGGTAATTTTATCTTATTTGTTTCCGATATTGATAGTATTAAGAATGTATGGAGGTTGTCACTTAACAGAGACGAAAATAAAATAGAAAAGCTGACTAATTTTATTACAAATATATATAATCCTGTCTTATTGGATTCTTGCAATATGATTTTTAGCGGATTTGAGGAGCTTTCGTTTAATTTGTATAAATATAAAATACCTGCCGATACTTCTGTATATGGAACAGTTACTATGAACTATGACTCCCTGTCTGGTAAATGGTATGCAAATAGATTAAGCAATGAAAGTTCCCGGCAAAAAGTTAAGTATGAAAAAGAATACACTCTTGATTATGCTCAAAGCCAAATATCAACTGACCCCGTATATGGAACGCAGGGGGGAGCAGTTTTTTCATTGAGTGATCTTTTGGGGAATGATAATTATTTCTTCCTGGTATATAATACTGCTGAAGTGCAAAGTGATATTTTAAAAAGTTTTAATGTGGCCGTTCAGAGGGTTGATTTAAGTTCCCGCTCCAATTATGGATATGGCATTTTCCATTTTTCAGGAAGAAGATATGATCTTCAGGATCCGGATGAGTATTACTATGAAAGAAGTTTCGGCGGCTTCTTTTCCTTAAACTTTCCTTTGGATAAGTTCCAAAGGATAGAAACTACCGTCTCGCTTTCCAACTCAGACAAGCAGGTAGTAACTGGAATAATTGAACGCAAAGCATTGCTTGTAACAAATAGTATTGCCTATGTAATGGATAATTCGCTCTGGAGCTCTGTTGGGCCTATTGACGGAATCAGGGCAAAACTATTATTAGGGTTTACAAGTGATGTTAAGTATAGTAATGTTAATTATTATTCTGTTATGGCAGATTACCGTC
>JAUZPC010000220.1 GCA_030706105.1 Bacteroidota bacterium
ATCTTAATCCAAATATTATTTCATTAGCCGGCAAAACTAATATTAGAACCTTATTTGGACTGTTATCTTTTATGAAGCTGGTTGTTGGTCCTGATACCGGAACTTTACACATTGCAAATTCATTGGGTATTCCTGTAGTAATGTTAATGGGATATGCAGACCCAAACGATACCGGGCCCTATGACTTAAATAGTGCAGTTATTTCTGCAGAAAATGAATTGGAATGTATCCCTTGTAAATTTAAAGATCCTAAACCTGATTTGTGGAACTATTGTTCGGTAAACAGACCGGCAGTCTGTATGCAGAAGATTGAAGGTGACAGGGTTTTTACTGTAGCTAATAATATATTAACTTTAGAAAAATAAAAAAATTGAATACTTACTTAAGAATATTAAATTTTGTTAAACCATATTGGAAACACCTTCTTCTTTCAATAATTTGTACAATACTTTTTGCTTTGCTCAACGGATTATCCGTTTACCTTACCATCCCATTGTTAGAGACATTATTCCAAGAATCCAAACAAACACCTACTGTTACCAGCAGTGTTTCTTCCACATCAAGTTTTCTGCCAAGTTGGGTAACGAATATCAAGGAAAACTTTGTGCAATGGTTTAATAGTTTTGTATTTAGCGGCTCAAAATCTGACGCATTGATTAAAATTTGTTTATTGGTCTTAATTGCTTTCATACTTAAAAATATATTCGGGTATTTACAGGCATATTTTCTGGCTGTTGTTGAGCAGGGGACAATAAAGGATTTAAGAAACAGAGCTTATGAACATTTGCATAAGCTGCCAATGAGTTTCTTCAAGAAAGAAAGAGTGGGCAATTTAATATCCAGAATTACAAATGATGTAAATACCGTGCAGGGTAGTGTGTCGGCAACTTTTTTAAATATGATCAGAGAACCGTTATCAATAATTGTGTTCCTGGGAATAGCACTAAGCATTTCATGGCAGCTTACACTACTTTCCTTTATCGTTCTCCCCTTTGCTATGGGCATTATTTCTTATGTAGGATTACAGCTTAGAAAGCACAGTACCCTCATCCAGGCAAAAATGGCAGATATTACAAGCATTTTGCAGGAGACAATTTCCGGTGTTAAAATTGTAAAAGCATTTACTATGGAGCAATATGAAAATAATAAATTTATTGCTGAAACCGGAAAATACTTTAAACTTCTATTAAAAATAACAAGAATTAGGAATGCTGCCTCTCCCATAACTGAAATATTAAGTGTAATGGTAGGTGTGGTCATAATATACTACGGAGGTATTTTAGTCCTCGTAAACCATTCTCTTACGGCCAGCCAGTTTCTGGGATTTTTGTTTGCTATTTTCCAGCTTATGCCGCCAATAAAAGAATTGAGCGGTGTGAATAATAGGATACAAGAGACTTCGGCAGCGGCTGAAAGGGTATTTGAAATTATGGATATCCAGCCCTCTATAAAAGATATTCCGGATGCCGTTGAAAAAAATCATTTAGATAATTCGATTGAGTTTAAAAACGTAACTTTTCAATATGAAGATGCTGAAGAGCCTGTTTTGAAAAACTTAAATTTCAAATTGCGTAAAGGTGAAATTATTGCATTAGTCGGTCCAAGCGGCGGCGGTAAATCTACTCTTGTTGATCTGATCCCAAGGTTTTATGATCCAACCAATGGCGAGATCTTAATTGACGGCATAAATATAAGGAATATTAAAGTTGAGTTCCTAAGAAACTTAATGGGTATAGTTACTCAGGAGACTTTTTTGTTCAATGAATCCATAAAGAATAATATTGCATATGGATTGGATCATTATGATGCTAATAGAATAATTGAAGCTTCTAAAATTGCAAATGCGCATAATTTTATTATGGAAATGCCTGAAGGTTATGACACAATAATTGGTGAGCGCGGAGTAAAACTTTCCGGCGGACAAAGACAAAGAATTTCAATTGCAAGGGCTATTCTTAAAAATCCTGATATAATGATTTTTGATGAAGCTACTTCTGCTCTGGATAATGAGTCCGAATTGTTGGTACAGGAAGCCATTGAACGGCTGATGGTTAACAGGACTACTTTTGTAATAGCCCATAGATTAAGCACAATAAGAAATGCAACAAGAATTTTAGTAATTGACGATGGAGCTATTGTGCAGATGGGTACTCATGATGAATTAATTGCAGACAAAAATGGTTTATATGATAAACTGTATGAAATGCAGTTTAAAAGTAAAAACAAAATTTCTTCTTAGGTATTAGCATTATATGAATGAAAATAAAACAGTCCGAATAATTGATAAGTTGATCCCCTTCTTCTTTGTTACATTTTTATTAAGTTTTTCGAATTCAATTTTTATTAATCAGGTCGGTTATTATGGGTGCCTGTTATTAATTCTTGGTAGATATTATTTAACAAAAGAAAATCCTTTTATAAAAACCGGATTGGAATTTGCTTTAGCATGGTTCTTGGCAGCGGATTTTATTTCCTTTTTATTCACAACAAACCATCCTCAGGGATTTCAATTCTTTCTAAGAAGAGCTTTGTTGGTTCCCATTATTTATACAACAATAGCTGCGTGCAAAGATTATAAAAGGACGCTGCTCTATTTTAAAATATATATTGCCGGCGCAATTGGTACAATGCTAATTTATTTATATGTATCATATAAATACTTAATAAATAATCTTTATACACTTTTAGGTACAGGGCCTTCAATGCTGCAGTTCTCAATAACTGCCAGTGAAGTAATGAGCTTTGCCGTAATTATTTTGTTTGCTTTCCTGGTAAATGAAAAGACATCCCGGAAAGTAAAGATATTAACTTTAATATTGTTTGCTGTCTCTGCCTTATCGTTATTTGCAACATATAAAAGGACAGGCTGGTTGGGTGCCGGAATAAGCCTCTTGCTTATCTTGACTTTAACAAAAAAGTGGAAAACTATTATAGTTTGTCTGGCTTTGTTTGCTATTGTGCTAGTAAAAGAAAAAAATATTAGTGAAGTAAAAATATTCAATATGTCGAAGGATTCTCTTTCTTTGCAGCTTTCTGTAAAAACTCCGGGTAGAGCAAATGATTTTCTGGAAGCCGGCAACACTATATTTATAAGTGATAATGAAAACGGCCTTACTGTTCTGGAAAAAGATAAAGCAATAAAAAAAATGGACTTCCCTTCCCCAATTATTTCAATTGCAAAAGTAAATGATAGTTTATTGCTTGCAGGACTATTGGATACAAGATTCCTTCTGCTTAAAAACGTCAACGGTAAATATGAACAGCAGAAAGAATATTTAAGTCCGGGATTTACAACTAATTACCAATTCTTAAATAATAATATATATATTGCTGACGCAGACAGTGGTCTAACAGTTTTTAGCCAAAATGGCGGAATGATTTACCATAATTCAAGAGTTGTCGCTGACAACATAGCTGTTGATTCTCAGTATACAATAATGTACTCACAACCAAATAAATTTGTTCTGTATAAGAATGAAAATTTATTGCCAAAAGAAGAATTGGTAAATTCAAAAAACGGCTGCATAGCAGCTTATTTGGATAAAGGAAAAATAATAACGGCAGATGACAAAGGGCTGAATCTATTCGTAATTGTGAACAATCAAATCAGGCAGATTGATAGCTATAAATTAGAAAACTTGTATAAACTGAAATACTATGACAGCAGCTATTATGCTTTAACTCTACAGGGCAAGCTTGTTAAGTTAAATATAACGGCAAATAAGCTGAGCATTGCGAATACATATGAACTCAAATCCGTTCCGACATTCTTTTATGTAAGCCAAAACAAGCTATTTACTTCGTACATTAAACGCAGCAGGATTTTAAGCGTAATTGATCCATATCAGCCGGCCAATTATAACCGATTTGCTTTTTGGCGTGCCGGGATTAAGATATTTAAAGACCACCCTGTTTTCGGAGTTGGCGATATAGACTTTAACAGTATTTACAAGCAGTATAAACGAACTTACGATAAAGAGATACAAGGACATTTGCACAATAATTTCATTCATATATTGGCGGCGCTTGGGCTATTTGGATTCTTAGCTTTCGTATATTTAATATTCAGGATATTTAAAGTAAATATTTCTTTATATAGAAAAGTGAAAGATATTCCGATTGCATCATCTTATGCGTTAGGGGCAATTGGGTGCATTACATTTATTGTAGTGTCCGGGTTAACTGAGCTTAACTTTTTTGATCACGAAGTGGCGACTCTTCTCTGGTTCAGTATCGGATTAAACATAGCATTTTTAAGAAATGCACAATTGAAAAACAATTGAAAATTAAAGATAGATCAGATAAAATATTACAGGATAAAAAATGGAAGTAAAAGAAAATTCTGAATTATTTACAATTGCGGATGAACTATCATCCGAATTTAATTATGCTTCTAAAGAAGCGGCAATAATTTTAGCAGCAGGGCACGGAAAAAGGATAAAGTCTCAGCGCTCTAAAATGCTGCACAAAATATGGGGAGTCTCTACAGTTGAACGCGTTTATAACTCCTGTAAAGAAGCAAATCCTGACATGAATGCAATAGTTGTAGTCGGGATTAAAGCCAATGATGTTATGAAAGTAATAAGCAAAAGGGAGTCCACTTTATTTGCATATCAGCAGCACCAAAATGGAACGGGACATGCAGTGCAGGTGGGACTGGAAAAAATAGATTCATCTTTGTTTGACGGTATTGTGTATGTTTTCCCGGGTGATATGGGACTGATTGACAAGGAGACTATTGTAAAGTTTAAATCTGATTTTCAAAATTGTGACTGCGATATGATGGTTCTTACAGGCTTGTATGAGGGAGATCCTGAGCATAATTCATATGGGCGAATTATAAGAGTAAAGGGAACTGACCGTGACGGAAAATCCAGCGGAGCTGACGAAGGCAAAGTTATTGAAATTATGGAACACAAGGATATTTTAGCTCTTTCAGAGTCGGAACCTTATAAAGTGCAATACAACGGCAGGAATTATGAGTATTCAAGAAAAGAATTAATTGAAAATAATGAATTCAACAGCAGTGTTTATGCTTTTAAATATAAAAAGCTTATTGAGCTAATTAATAGCATTACAAGTAATAATGCTCAGAATGAAATATATATTACAGACCTTATTGCCCTCTTTAATAAAAAGGGATATGCAGTTCAGGCGGCCAGTCCGGAGAAGCAATATGTTATTATGGGCTTCAATAACAAATCTGTTTTGAAAGAAATGGACGAAATTGCACGTAAAAAAGTGTATGACATGCTGAAGGATATAGTTGAAATTGACGATCCGGAAGATTTCTTTATTCATGATAGTGTTGTAAAAGAAATAATTGAAGTTGATAAAAAAGGGATTCCGCTCGATATTACAATCGGGCGAGGTGTTTTTATAGGCAAGGGAGCCCGGCTGAATTACAATCTTCATCTTCATAAAAATGTATTTATAAAAGGGCCTGTTGTATTTGGGCAGAATGTAAATGTTTTACAAAATGTTCATCTTTCTGCTTTTGCTAATCAAACACTAATAATTGGAAATAACGTTGAGATCAATTCCGGTGATA
>JAUZPC010000221.1 GCA_030706105.1 Bacteroidota bacterium
ATTTTGACACTTTTAATAAGGCAGGCGGTATTTCCTGGATCCATCGCTGGGCTTATTCAGAAGGGAAAAGAGGTATATTTTTTAAAGGCGAACCCAATACTCCGGAATTCATAATGAAATATGCCGGCGTAGAAAGCGAGTGAGTTTATAAAGTTGAAAGTGAAAAGTTGTAAGGTTTTTAAAGTTGAAAGTTGAAAGTTTGTAAAGTTGAAGGTTATGTTGGAGACTTCTCAATATATTCCTTTGTACTGAACAAAACAGATTGATTTTCATTTTGAACTAAGGCGTATTTGGATTTATATTAAAAGATTAAAAAAATATTAATAAAATGGCACATAATCATAACCATAATCATTCACATGAACAGAACGGGACTTCGGGTAAAATACTTTTTACTATTTTGCTGAATATCGGCATTACACTGGCAGAGGTAATAGGAGGTATTTTATCAAACTCCCTTGCATTACTTTCAGATGCACTGCATAATGCGGGTGATGTTGTTGCCATTATTTTTACCTACATCGGTAATTTAGTCAGCAAACGGAAGTCTAACCATAAACAGACATTCGGTTATAAGCGTGTTGAAATATTAATAGCACTTTTTAACTCGGTATCTGTAATAGCAATTTCCCTCTTCCTGATGTATGAGGCGTTTGAAAGATTTTCAAAACCGGTTTTGATAGACGGACTTTTGATGATGATTGTTGCCACTGCCGGACTTTTAGGAAACGGCATATCTGCTTTCATTTTAAAACCGGACTCCAAATCAAATTTAAATATACGCTCCGCCTATATCCATTTATTTGCGGACACTCTTTCTTCAATAGCTGTAATAATAGGCAGTATTCTAATATATTTTTATAAAGTATATTGGCTGGATCCCGTACTTACATTTGCAATTGCTTTATATGTAATAAAAGAGGGATATAGCATAATTAAAGAGACACTCGATATTTTAATGCAGTCAACACCTCCGGATATTGATCTTGATAAGATTAGCAATAGTATTGAACAGCTTAAGCTTGTAAAAAACATACACCACGTACACGTATGGCGGTTAAACGACAGCGACATCCATTTTGAAGCTCATATAGAACTGTGCGAAGACATCTCACTAAAGGCGACACAGCAAATTATAGTGGAAATAAACGAAATGCTTGAGCACGATTTTGGCATAACACACGTAACTCTCCAGCCCGAATATAACTTCTGCAAAGAGCAGAAGCTTATAAGGCACAGTTAAAAGATAAAGCTGGAATTTTATTTTGAATAAGTAGCGGGCTGCCAAGGCAGCCCACAGTTAAGTCCGGTTGCGGACAACTGTGGGCAAATTAAGAAAAAAGATTTATCCAATTTTTAATTATGACATTGATGCTGAGCGCAGGTGCTGCCGGAGTCAACTATATTCCCTTTCAGGAACTCATTAACTACTTCATTTATATCCCCTGAACATCCTCTTACAACATCAACACCTACACTGTTAAGCACATTTATTGCACCGCCCCCTATACCGCCGGCCAGCATTAAAGTAACTCCTTTTTCTGCCAGTACACTTGCTATGTTTGATTTGCATCCGCATTCCTGGGCGGATTGCAATACTTCTACGCCATCAATTTTATTATTGTTTACAGTAATAATATTAAAATGTTCACAATGGCCAAAATGACCGTCAACCTGATTATCACTTGTAGCCGGCACTGCAATTTTCATGTTTGCTCCTTTGTTATTTTTATAATAATTCAATTTCTTTATTTCCCAAAACCTACAAGCTCACTTTGCCCAAAAGATTTGCATCCTTCACATCTTTTATGGTTATTTATCCCCATAATAAGATTATGGCATTTTTTACATTTAAACCACTCCCCCTCAAACTCAACCTGTCCGCCTTCTATTTCGATAGCGGCACCTTCAATCATGGCCCGGGCAATTTTTTTTATGGCACTGTTATATATTCTGGTTAAGGTAGGTCTTGAAACTTCCATACGTTCAGCGGCTTCATCCTGCGGCAAATCAAGATAACCGACGAGCCTGAGACTTTCATACTCATCAAAATGAAGTTTAACCACTGAAAGTTTGCATACAGGTATTCCAAACGGCTTAAAGCCGGTCATTTTTGGGGGAGTACTTATTTTCCTGTTTCTTATTGGTCTTGGCATATTTTGTTTTAATTTTATAAGTAAATGTTATGAACCTGCGTTCATAATACAAGGCAGTTTTCAACCCCTCACAGCACCATAAAATGGCAATAAAAAACCCCATGCTTATAAGAAGACATGGGGTTATAGGAGCTATGTATGAAATTTAATTATTCAACAAGCAATTTATACATCATAGTATAAACCGAATTCAAAAGGATGCGGCTGTAAAGCCATCGGTTTAATTTCTTTTTCAATTTTATATTTAATCCAGGTTTCAATTACGTCTTCCGTAAATACATCACCCTTCAACAAATATTCATAATCTTTCTTTAATTCATCTAATGCAGCATCCAAACTTGGTGGGGTTGATGGAACATCTTTCAACTCTTCAGGGCTCATGTCATAAATATCTTTATCCAAAGGACTACCCGGATCTATTCTATTTATAACACCGTCTATTCCCGCCATTAGCACAGCAGAAAAAGCCAGATAAGGATTGCATGAAGGATCGGGACACCTGAACTCCACCCTCTTTGCTTTTGGTGAGGATGAGTACATTGGTATTCTTACAGATGCACTTCTGTTACGCTGCGAATATGCAAGATTAACCGGAGCTTCAAATCCCGGAACCAATCTCTTATATGAGTTGGTTGTAGGATTGGTAAATGCCAATAAAGAAGGGGCATGTTTAAGGATGCCGCCGATAAAATATAATGCCATTTCGCTTAGGCCTGCATACCCTGAACCTGCGAATAAAGGTTTTCCTTTTTTCCACAAGCTTACGTGCACATGCATGCCGCTGCCGTTATCTCCAAATATCGGCTTAGGCATATAGGTAACGGTTTTATTAAACATTCTGGCAGTA
The DNA here is from genome assembly GCA_030706105.1 of Bacteroidota bacterium. Taxonomy (GTDB): domain Bacteria; phylum Bacteroidota; class Ignavibacteria; order Ignavibacteriales; family Ignavibacteriaceae; genus JAUZPC01. The sequence goes on from JAUZPC010000221.1 coordinate 3,004, forward strand.
TTTTTAACTATGTATTTGAACATCAGTAATTGATCTGCCGCTTTTAACAACGGCTGGTATTTAATATCTATTTCGCACTGCCCGCCGCTTGCAACTTCGTGATGCTGGGCTTCAATTTCAAGTCCGCAGTTCTCTAAGTTTAACACCATATCGTTTCTTAAATCCATCAGACTATCTGTAGGCGGAACCGGAAAATATCCCTCTTTGTATCTTGGTTTATAGCCAAGGTTGGGGTTCTCTTCACGCCCGCTGTTCCATCTGCCTTCATCTGAGTCAACAAAATAAAAGCTGCCGTTAGGTGTTGAGTCAAATCTTACATCATCAAAAATAAAGAACTCTGCTTCAGGTCCGAAGTAAACAGTATCTGCCAATCCTGTTGAAAGGAGATAACTGTTTGCTTTTTGAGCAATGTTTCTGGGGCATCGTGAATATTTTTCTTTTGTGGCCGGCTCATAAACATCACAAATTAAGCTTATGGTGGGCGCTTCTATAAAAGGATCCAGGAATAAAGTTTCCGGGTCGGGAATGATCAGCATATCGCTTTCATTTATAACTTTCCATCCGCGCATGGAAGAGCCGTCAAAGCCATAGCCATCTACAAATGAAGAAGCTGAAAATTGAGAAACGGGTACAGTAAAATGCTGCCACTGCCCTGGAAAGTCCATAAATTTAAGATCTACAAATTTAATTTTATTTTCTTTTATGTATTTTAACACATTATCTGCGGGTAACCCTGTCTTAGCCATATACTACCTCTTGTTATTAGTTCATATATCTACAACTGTCGATTCTTTAATTGTTGAAAGTACAAAAGTCGTTTTAGTTGATATAACCCCCGGCCATGACTGAATTTCACTTAAAAGTTTTTCAAGGGCATCAGTATTTTTAACCAGTGCCTTCAACAGGTGGGATCCGTCTCCCAAAATTGAATGGCATTCTATAATGGCTGGATGTTTATCAATATTTTCTATAAGTTTACCATAGAATTTTGATGATTCCATTATTACAGAAATGTAAACCTGCATGTCATAACCTAAAGCTTTACGGTTTACTTTTGCGTAATAACCTTGTATGATACCTTTTTCTTCCAGCTTGTGCATTCTTTCGCTTACTGATGGAATGGATAAGCCGACTTGTTCAGCAATTACATTTCTTTTAGTTCTTGCCGCTTTTTGAAGTATATTCAATATTTTAACATCTAAGGAATCTAACATATATTTATTTATTTATTAAGGTGAATGAATAATTTTACCAGTAAAAATAAAGCTATTTTCTCATAATTGCAAATTCTAAGTCAATTATTTTGCTTGGTCTGCTAAACTAAAAGTATTACATCACAATTACATCTACTCTTCCCCTTCTGTTGTTCTCTAATATTTACATTTTGTCTTATAATTTGCCATCTTCTGGTCTTCGTTACCCTGCGTTAAATAATTTCCCCAAAGAGGACAGTCTATCCAAATGCAAACCTGCTTAGCAGGTTCTGGCCACCACTGATAATCGTCTGCTGCCATCTGTCCGCTGATCACGTGTTACTGCTTACTGATTTAAGCATTTGATGATTTTCCTGCTAATTTGTATAATTGTATATTAATATAAGATAAATTTTGAAAGTCTGGAGGATTTTACCATCGAAAAGAATAAGAACAAACAAACTGATGTTGTTGAAAAAATAGTGTCCCTTGCTAAAAGAAGAGGTTTCGTATTTCAATCAAGTGAAATTTATGGCGGATTAAACGGATGCTGGGATTACGGCCCATTAGGGGTAGAATTATTAAAGAATATTAAAGAAGAATGGTGGAAGTTCATGACCTTCCGTGATGATATTGAAGGTTTGGATGCCTCTATTCTTATGCACCCCAAAGTTTGGGAAGCTTCAGGACACGTAGAGAATTTTACTGATCCGATGATTGACTGCAAGCAGTGTAAATCCAGATATAGAGTTGATATACTTGCAGAGATGATAAATGAAAAGAAAAAGAAAAAAGCTTTGGATGAATTAATGGCCGCCATTGCCTCAGATACTGCCTTAACAGAAAAATTTAACAAAATCTGCAGCGGCTTACAGTCTGACGTAACCACACCCGTTAATTATTTTGAATTTGCCAACCAGCTTAACACTAATGATTTATTTGACGCAATTTTTGAGGATTCAGAATTAGGCCCTAAATTACTTTCCGAAATTAATTGTCCTCAGTGCGGCAACAAGAATACTTTTACTGCTGCGCGTCAGTTTAATTTGATGTTTAAAACATTTATCGGACCTGTTGAAGATACAGGCGCCGCCATATTCCTTAGGCCGGAAACTGCACAGGGTATTTTTGTTAATTTCTTAAATGTTCAAAATTCTTCCCGCCAGAAGCTTCCTTTTGGAATTGCCCAGATTGGCAAAGCTTTCAGGAATGAAATAAACACTAAAAACTTCTTATTCAGGACAAGAGAGTTTGAACAGATGGAGATGCAGTTTTTTGTTACCCCCGGGGACGACAAGAAATGGTATGATTACTGGAAACAGGCACGCA
>JAUZPC010000222.1 GCA_030706105.1 Bacteroidota bacterium
GGAATCATCAAAAGAACTAATGACCAAATTGTCATTGAAAGCATCAAGATCATCGGAATAACAACATACCATATTTGTTTGCCTGTTTTATAAAGCCAGACGCAAATTCCTAATAGAATTAAACTGGCTAATAATTGATTGCTTGAGCCGAAAATTGGCCAGGCTACTAAATATGCCTTTTCAGTTGTCATCATTAAAAAGACTAAAGGAATAACCAATGTTATAAATGTAGCAATAGCACCGGCAGAACGTCCTTTAAGCCCGAATAACTCTTCAATTATGTATCTTCCCAACCTTGTACAAACATCTAAAGTATCATAAACGAATGTTGAAAAAGCAAGTAAAGCAAAAGATAATGCTAAAGTGGGATTTACACCAATTAGACCCATATATTTTGAAATACCGCGAGCATATATCATATTTGGATCTGCTTTCAGGTCGGCCGAGCCCTTAGGGATAATCATTAAAGTTGCAAGAGCCAGAACTGCAACTACACCTTCTAAAAGCATAGCTCCATAGCCGACTCTTTTTGTGTCAGTTTCTTTTTCAATTTGCTTAGAAGTTGTACCTGAACTAACAATTCCATGGAAGCCGGAACAGGCACCGCACGCAATAGTGATGAATAAGAGAGGAAAAAGATATTTCCCGTTTTCTAAACTTTTCAAGCCTTCTGTATTGAATGCAGGATATTGCAAAGAATAACCGCCAAACAAAGATCCAATAATGCTAACGGCTATTGTAAGGTAAAGAAACCAGCCGCCTAAATATCCTCTTGGTTGTAAAAGCAGCCACATTGGGATAAGTGAAGCAATAAAGCAATATACAAGTAAGATAATATCCCATTGTTTAATGGAAACCGATGAGAGTGCAGCTACTATTGGTTGCGGTAGAAAGGAGCATTTATAAATAATAAAAACCAGCAGTGGAATAAAAATAGCAGTAGCAATTTTTAAATTTATCTTAAAAAAGTAAAGGAGTAAACCAAGTATAACACCTAAAAATAAATAAAAGAATGAAGCTACAGCTACGCCCGGTCCCAATGCATCATTTCCGGAAGTATTAACAAAAGTTTGTGCAGTAATATCTGTGAATGCAATAACAACATATACTAATGTAAGCCAGATAAATACTAAAAATATGATATGGGATGAAGGAGACATGTATTTTTTTACGACTTCACCTATGGAAGCGGCCTTATGTCTTATGGAGGCAACTAAACTGGTAAAATCATGTACACCTCCGATAAAAATAGAACCAATTACAATCCAAAGTATGGCAGGTAACCAGCCGAACCAGAGACCGGCAAGGATAGGCCCAACAATTGGGCCTGCTGCAGCTATTGCAGAAAAATGCTGTCCTATCAGCATAGAGTATTTTGCAGGAACGTAATCAACTCCGTCGTTTATTTCACATGCGGGAGTAATCTTTGTATCATCAAGGTCTAATTTGGATGCAATAAATTTACCGTAAAATATATATCCTAATAAAAGGAGCACTATCGAACTAATTACAATTATAGCAATCATTTTTTTTGCCTAAGAATAATATAAAAAAACGTGGATAAGTAAACTTACAATTTATTTTTTTTAAAAACACTAAAAAAATACATTTAGAATAAATAAAATATTATGTTTTTTTTGTTGGTAAAGGGGGGATACATCTCAGGGAAATAGTTATGGCTCTTTTTATATTTAGCGAGAATTGAAGGACGCAGGAACTAAATCTAACTTATTTAGCCGGACAAAATTTATCCGGCTAAATAATTATCAATTTTTTATTGTAGTCTATTCTCCGCCTAAAAGTTCCATACGTTCTTTTTTCTTCAGGCTTGCAATTATCAGGTCATATGAGTGGTCAATCCATTCCAGTATTTCTCTCTTGGGTATATTGCCGTCAAGATATATAGTATTCCAGTGTTTTTTATTCATATGGTATCCGGGAATTACCGACTCATATCTTTCTCTTAATTCTATCGCTTTCTCCGGATCGCATTTGAGATTTATGCTAATCGGAGGAATTAAATTGGCAAGCAAAAATATTTTTCCTGCTTTGTAGCATGGGGTATCTTCATCAAAAGGGAAGTACTCTGTTACCCCCGGTTTGGTAAGGCAATACTGCTGTATCTCGTAAATTGTCATAATTATTTTTTATATTTAAAATCAAAGAATTATCTTATCAGTCAAGTACAAGAATTAGGTTATGGACAGAAACCTGCTAAAAAGGCGGCTCGTTCATTACTACCCAATACAAACCTAAATGGGAAATTACATCAACAAAAACATCAAACTCAACCGGCTTAACAATATAGCTGTTTACGCCTAAATTATAAGATTCAACAACATCTTTTTCTTCTTTAGAGGACGTAACAATTATTACAGGAATAACTTTTGTTAACTCGTTGCTTTTTATTGCCTGCAATACTTCCAAGCCGTCAATTTTGGGGAGCTTAAGGTCTAAGAAAATTACTTTTGGCCTGTTACTTATGTCTCGTCCTTCAAATTGTCCTTTTGAAAACAAAAAATCTAATGCTTCTTCCCCGTCTTTGAGGGTAATTAATTTATTCCCCAAATTGTTTTTTTGCAGAGCTTTTATCATTAGTTTGAGATCACTGGGATTATCTTCAACAATTAAAATATCAACCGGCTCACCTTTCATAAATTCTCCAATTATAAGTTAGTTATTAGGTAGATAGAAATAAAATTTAGATCCTTTATCAAGTTCGCTTTCAGCCCACACTTTGCCGGAATGTTTTGTAATTATCCTATGCACAATAGCCAAACCCACTCCGGTTCCTTCAAATGTTTCTGCCGAATGCAGACGCTGAAACACTTTAAATAATTTGTTATAGAATTTAGGGTTAAAACCTACTCCATTATCTTCTATGCAATAAGTATTCTTCTCTTCTGAGTATTGCCCCGTAAAAGAGATGATAATTACATCTCTGCAAGATGAAAATTTAGCAGCATTGGACAGTAGGTTGTATATTACTTGCTTCAGCATTGAATAATCACCAATAGCGTCCGGTAAAGTATTCATATTAAGCTGAAAGTCTTTATTAGTGTAGTCTTTTTTTATCTCGTTAAACGTATTCTTTACTAATTCATTCATATTGATATTAGATTTGACAACATCTTTTTTCCCAATGCGTGAGAAAGTAAGCAAGTCATCAATTAGTCTGCTCATTTTATGTGAATTATTAATTACCTCATTCAGTAAATCTATACCTTCATCATCAAGTCTATCTCCATAATCATCATTAATTATTTTAGAGAACCCGCTAATTGCCCTGAGGGGAGCTCTTAAATCATGCGAGACTGAGTAAGTAAAAGCTTCAAGTTCATTATTTGCTTCTTCTAAATCCCGGGTACGTTCTTTTACTCTTTGTTCTAGAGTCTCGTTGGCTTGTTTGATAAAATTTTCTGCTTCTTTCATAACTGTTATATCCTCAACAGCCCCTAAGACAAGTACAGGATTTCCAAGTTTGTTGCGCTGAAATACAATTTCCCAACTGTGATACCAATGCAGACTTCCGCTTTTATGCAGCATTCGATATTCTTTTTCTCTGATCTCGTTATCGTCAACCGAAATTAGTGTAGCATAATCGTCTTCGAAGAGAGGGAGATCTTCCGGGTAAATTAACTGTTCAAAAGAATTGTCCCCCATCTCTATAAGTTCTTCGGTAGTGTAACCAACAAGTTTTGCCGTTGCTTTATTGGAATATACATTCTTTCTCTTCGCAACATCAACGATATAGATTGATACAGGCACTGTTTCCGTAATACTTGATAATAAATGCTGACTTTCTTCCAGTTCTTTTTGAGCTTTAATTCTTTCGGTAATGTCATTAATTAGCACTAACCGGGCTTCTTTATTGTTATATAAAAAATTATATGTTGTAATTTCAACAGTAATTTTTTCTCCTGACTTCTTTATGTGGTTCCAGGTAGAGGTCCTTTGCGGTTCGTTTTTTAACGTTTTGCTTACAGCAAGTACTTCAGAACGGTCAATATAAGGGCGGACATCAAGAATTGTCATACTCATAAATTCTTCGTAGGTATATCCATAATGTTCGCAGGCAGCTTTATTAACATGTAAAAATTTTAAGGTGTCAATTTCAAATATCCACATTGGCAGAGGATTTTTGTCAAAAAGCTCCTGATATTGTTGTTTGCTCTTAATTAGTTCGTCTTCATATTGCTTTTTCAGCGAAACATCTCTGGAAATACCTAAAAGTTCTGTTATTTTTCCATCATTATTCTTAATAAAATTTATAACAAGTTCCGTGTCTTTGTACGTTCCGTCAAGGCACTTCTGCTTTAATTCAAGAGTGCAAAAATTCTTTTTATTATTAGCGTCCTCATATTTACTCAATTGATTAAATACGTTCTTTCTAAAAATTTCGTTAACCTCACCGGAGAATAAAGTCTGTGCATCTTTTCCTATAATATTTTGCGGTGAGTATCCCAGTAATTGAGTTACTGAAGGGGAAATATATGTGATTTTTTTTTCACTCAAATCAAAAGTCCAAATTACATCAGAAGTATGCTGAGTTATTAGATTAAAATGTTCCAGGCTATTATTTAGTTCAAAATTTACTTTTTTTAGATTAGAAAGGGCTTGTTGAATAAGGAAATATAGAAGAACTGATGTAGCTGCCACAAAAGCTAATCCCTTTATAATTTCTAAAAGGGTTGTCCCTGCAAAAAGTCTAAAATTATTTACCATTAAATCGGAAATAATTATCCACAGAACGCTGATACAAAAATATATAACCACAACCCTGGCGGGATGTGATTGTGAAAATAATCGATCATTTTTTTTACTGTTTTTCATCTTGAATCTCGTTAAACCTTGGCTGACAGAGTTCCGAAATAAATATTTTGCTGGATTCAATATAATAGATAATTATTTAAAATTAAATAGCTCACACATGGCTTCTTTAATGGAGTGAGGTATCCGTCCTTAGGAAGAATTTTATAAAGTTTGGGCATCCTGATATTAAGTAATGAGGCAAATTTAATTCTTCATTCAATAATTTTACATTATATTACAGTTAAACAGTTATCTTATAAAGGAAACATGATGGAATACGTACACTTAGGAAGAAGCGGCTTAAAAGTAAGCCGGATATGCTTAGGCACAATGAATTTTGGACCTTATACATCAGAGCTTGACAGTTTTGAAATTATGAATACCGCAATAGAGCTTGGCATTAATTTTTTTGATACTGCCAATGTATACGGAGGGGAATTATCTCCAGGCACAACAGAGTCAATTATTGGCAACTGGCTTGAGGAGGATAAGGCCCGAAGAGACAGAATAGTTCTGGCCACAAAAGTATATGGCAAAATGGGAAAAGGTATAAATGATCAAAAACTTTCAGCTTATCATATTAAAAAAGCTTGCGAGGACAGCCTTAGGCGCTTAAAAACTGACCATATAGATTTATATCAAATGCATCATATTGATAGAGAGTCTCCATGGGAGGAGATTTGGCAGGCAATGGAGCAATTGGTCAGGGA
>JAUZPC010000223.1 GCA_030706105.1 Bacteroidota bacterium
ATGCAGAGGTGGCAAAAATACGGCGGCATATTTTCTCAGATGATTGCAGAAGCCATAAAGGCAGATTCAACCAACCCAAGACCTGAGTTCCTTCAGGGGCAAATGTTATTATACACTCCGGAGCAATTTGGCGGAGGAGAGACTAATGCAAAACCTGTTTTGCAGTCCTCGTTAAAAAAATATAATGAGTTCAAACCTGAAAGCGAGATACATCCTAATTGGGGGAAGGCAATGCTTGAAGGGATTCTTAAAAGGATGAAATAAATATAAAAGAAAGACTGTCTGATATTATTCAGGCAGTCTTTTTATGCACACAAAACTATAAAGAATAAATACTTACCTGACTTCATTGTGGAATACTTCAGTATGGACATTATTCTCAATAAAAGTAAGTAATTTTTTATTGGTCCATATATCTTCATCATATGTATCCTGAAGCATTTTTGCAATGTTATTGAGGCCTAACTTCTTTGCATATGTTCTTACAGTGTCATACGTAGTAATTTCATAATGCTCAATTCTTTGTTCGTTAGTAACTAAAGCTGCATCAATAACATTGGGGTCAATATCCTCATTAAAGAGTTCCCTGCCCTCATTAAGAATGCCTTCCATTCCTAAGCATTTTTTCGGTTTGATAGGAACATCCAGTTCTTTGAAAATCTTTTCCAGACGCGTAATTTGGTTATCCGTCTGTTTAATATTTTCCTCGAAATAGGTTTTCAATTCCGTAGAGTTAGCTGTTTTTATCATTTTTGGAAATGTTTTGGTAACTTGTTTCTCAGCATGATAAATATTACGCAACTCATCAACCATCAAATCATACAACGTTTTAATCGGCATAAAACATCCTTTCATTTTATTAGAAATAATTACCATTTAAAAAGTATAAATATTTTAAAACATATTAGTGATGTTGAAGACAGAAATTTTTTGCAAAATATTGTTTATTTGCAACAGGTATTTAATACAATAACGCAGTAGTTTTAATCATAGAATTAAAACCCGATTATTTATTGGATATCATTATTTAAGGAAAAGACGAAAGATACAAAATAAAAAAGCTGCCCCACTCAGGCAGCTTTTTTTTATATTATGAAATGTATTTACCTCGTTTTATGTAGTGGGTGTGCAATAGTTTATGAGACTTATGCCCGCAAGGGCCGTCGGTTAAGAAGGTCTCATATAAATTTACAACGTGTTCATTTTCGTGCGATTTACGTAACGGAAGGGATTCATCTTCTGTATAAATTGCATTGGCACGCTGTTTACGGACTTCAGCATTAGTTGGAATAGGCTGTCCGCCGCCGCCGATACACCCGCCCGGGCAGGCCATAAATTCAACGAAATGACACTCGCTAAACTTACCGCCGGCTTTAATATTATCCATAACTTTTTTAGCATTTGCAGTGCCGTGGGCAACAGCAATTTTAAGAGTAACACCCTTCAGCCAATCCCAATTTGGGACTAACGGTTTTAGGATACCCGGCACAGGGCCAACTTCAGTAAGCGGAATTTCAAAGTATTTAACACCTTCAAATCCTCTAACAGGAATAACATTGGCATTACTGAAGAGGTCTTCTGCTTTATGTCCTGTAACAAACTCTACAACACTTCTTAGAGCAGCTTCCATTACACCACCGGTAGCGCCAAAGATTAAGCCGGCACCGGAAGCTTCACCGAATGGATCGTCAAAATGAGATTGCTCCATCTCAGGCAGATGTATTCCGGCTTCTTTAATCATTTGTGCCAACTCACGAGTAGTTAAACCGTAATCCACATCTTTATAGCCGGATGAATTCATCTCAGGCCTGTTGCACTCAAACTTTTTAGCAGAGCAAGGCATCAGGGCAACTGAAACAATATCTTCCGGATTGATGTTATTTAACTCTGCATAATAAGTTTTAATAAGTGCTCCAAACATCTGCTGAGGTGATTTAGCAGAGCTGAGGTTATCAATAAACTCAGGGTAGAAATGTTCAAGATACTTAACCCAGCCGGGGGAGCAGGAAGTAAACTGAGGCAGGGCAACGGTTTCATCTTTTACAACCAAAGCTTTATATAACCTAAGAATCAGCTCGGTTCCTTCTTCCATAATAGTTAAGTCTGCGGTAAAGTTGGTATCAAACACTTTGTTGAATCCAATTTTCCTTAATGCCGTATTCATCTCACCGGTAAACGACTTACCAGGGGCATTCCCGAATTCCTCACCAATAGCCGCGCGGGGTGAAGGGGCTGTTTGAATAACCACGTGTTTATTAGGATTATCAATTGCTTCCCATATTTCATCACGCGGATCATTTGCGCGTAAAGCGGCAGTTGGACAGCGGTTTATACATTGTCCGCAGTTTATGCAAATTACGTCGGAAAGCGGCTTGTCAAAGAAAGTACCTATGTGAGTATCTTTGCCTCTGTCAATAGCCTCAAGCACTCCAACCTCCTGAAGGTCTATACAAGTTCTGACACACCTCTTGCAAAGGATACATTTATCCATATCCCTGATAACCGAATATGAAGAATGATCAACATCATATCTGGACTTAGTAACATGGCCGAAATTGAACCCGTCGCTTCCGTACTCTTTTGCAAGTTTCTGCAGTTCACAATTCTGATTTCTGAAGCATGCATAACACTCGCCATAGTGTTCACTAAGCATAAGGTCCATAATGTTTTTGCGCGCTTTGCGGACAGAATCGCTTGTAGTTTTTATTTTAAGAGGATTTGTAATCGGATAGGCACAACTTGCCTGCAATGTTCTCATCCCTTCAACTTCAACTACGCAAATTCTGCATACGCCGGCAACACAAAGATCAGGGTGATGGCAGAGAGTCGGGATATGAATTTGATTCATCTGGCAGGCTTCAAGAATAGTAGTGCCAAATGGAACAGAATATTTTCTGTCATTTATCTCAATAGAAACCGAACCTCCAATATGTTCCGGATGTTCCGGTTTTTCAACTTGAAGAGACTGTTGGCTAACAGGAGCTCTTGTTCCTTTAATTTCCATTTTTGCCTCCTGTTCTGTTTAATATCTCACCTTTAAAGTTGTCCAGAATCGAAATAAAAGAATTAGGACTTGACTGGCCTAAACCGCATTTGGAAGCAAGCTGCATTGTCCTGCCCAAATCCTTAAGCCTGTTAATGTAAGAAAATGTAAACTCACCTTTTTCCAGCATCTCAACGCCTTCAAGCAATTTTACATTCCCAATTCTGCAAGGAGTACATTGTCCGCAGGATTCTTCCACAAAGAATTCCATGAAGTTTTTTAAAACAGAAAGCATATTACGGGATTCGTTAAAAATAATAATAGACCCGCCTGTAGAAACATCTTCATATGCCAAGGATCTGTTAAAATGATCTTTTGACAAACAGACGCCCGAAGCACCGCCAACCTGTACGGCTTTGGTATTTTTAGCACCCACCATAATCAGGACGTCATTTATGGTAATGCCCCACGGCAGTTCATAAACACCGGGGCGTTCACAGTCGCCGGAAATAGAAAACAGCTTTGAGCCTGATGATTTATCAGTACCCATTTTTCTATACCACTCCCCGCCCTTTATTACTATGTGGCTTACAGCGGCAAATGTTTCAACATTATTAACTGAAGTCGGGTTTCCTAAATAACCCGTGCTGACAGGGAACGGAGGACGGTTGCGTGCCTCACCTCTGTTGCCTTCCAAAGACTCAATTAACGCAGTTTCTTCACCACAGACATAAGCTCCGGAACCCAGAAAGATTTCGATGTCAAAATCAAAACCTTCATTGCCTAAAATATTTTTTCCTAAAAGATTATCTTTTCTCATTTGAACGATATAATCCTGTAAAGATTTTAAGATATATTCATATTCACCACGCAGGTAAATAATACCTTTTTTTGCCCCCATAGTATAGCCGCCTACAACCATACCGTCTAAAACCATTTCAGGATATTCAACAAGCAAAACCCTGTCCTTAAAAGTACCGGGTTCGCCTTCATCAGCGTTACATATAACATACTTTTCTTCAGACGATGCAGCAGCTACCAACATCCATTTTGTTGAAGTGGGGAACCCTGCGCCTCCTCTTCCCTTAAGTCTTGATTCCTTAATATTAAAAAGTATATCTTCACGCGACATTGTAATTACTTTTCGGATTGCTTCACCACGGTTATATCCCGAAAATAAAACGGGACCGCTTCGTTTAATTTTATTTTTCATATATGCCTCTACCTAATCTCATTTAAAATGTTGATAGCTTTTTCCGGGGTTAAATGAGTAAAGACTCTGTCATTTATGGCCATGGCAGGACCTTCATCGCACATACCTAAACAATTGGCATACTCTACCGTAAACTTATTGTCTTTTGTAGTTTCACCAATTTTAATACCCAGCTCGCGCTCAACAGCAGTGGCAATTTCTTTTTTGCCGTGCATTTCGCAGGTAATGGTCTGGCATAAACGGACAATATTTTTACCTTTAGGTGTGGAATTAAGGAAAGCATAAAACGAAATGACACTATAAACTTCAACGGGATGTATGTCCAGAAGTCTGGCAATTTCCTGCTGGGCAAAATCAGGGACATATCTGTATTTTTTTTGAACTTCATGCAAAATAGTCAGTAAAGCAGACCTATTGCTACCGTAAAACTTAACCAAAGCTTCAATTTCTTCAGTTAAATTATTTTTTTCCATTAAAAGCATATTCTACTCCTTTACTTTTACTAAAAGTTTTTCAACCTTAGAAATAAGATCATTAGGAGAAATAGGTTTTTCAACAAATTCATCTACCGGCACCATTTGTCCGGCACCGAAGTCCATGCCGATAGCTTTAGAAACAGAAGTGTACATTAGAATAGGAGTATGGATTCCCTCACGACGTAATTTTTGAGCCAGAAAGAAACCATCATCAGGTTCATTCATCATTACGTCTAAAATTATTAAATCAGGAGAGGAAGATTTAATCATTTGGTAGCCATCGTCAGGGTTACCTGCTGTTATGACATCGAAGCCCTTAGAAGTAAGGACCAGAGAACTGGCATCGATAATGTCGGGATCGTCGTCAATGATTATGATTTTAGCCATTGTTTGTACCCTATCATTTATTTTGTTAACGAGCTAATTAATTATAGCTTTCTTTTCCGATGCTAATATTAAAATTACTGTTTATCTCTTTACATAGAACATTTTATATCATAAGGTAAAAACATCTCTCCCAATGCAATTTTCCGGATACAGCAATTTTAATCGTGTCAATAAAACAATAAGAACAATTTGTATTTTGTAAGTTACAAAACAGCGCAATTACTTGCAACTGATTTTATAAATATTTTTTACTATTTATTTTTGGGGGATTACCCCGCTTATTACCGGTAACTATCCTAAAAACATGGAGCTGCGGCAATTTTCATTTCACTTTTTTAATACAGCGTAATTAATCAATCCATTCAATATTAAATTATAAATATACGGGAATATAGCATTTTTTTTGCAAATGTCGAATGACAATTCCGGCAGGAAA
>JAUZPC010000224.1 GCA_030706105.1 Bacteroidota bacterium
AGGGTACAATACAAAAATTGCGGAAAAGGCGGTCAGGGACATATTAGACAAACTGCCAAATCTTTCTCTTGAGCAGCTAATAAAATCCGCATTAACAGCACTGAATAACTGAGACTGTATAGAAATACTTTGTAAAGCCTTTCCGTTGCCTTCAGTATGAGAAGGGGGTGCGGCCTAAAAATGCTTTTAACCTATAATTCCGACAGAAATCCGTATACTATTTAATAGATAGTGACGCTTTGGCAACCAAATTACCTTATCTTTCTATCATTTCTAAATTAGTCCAAATATTATTTACTCGGCATTTTCTTAGGAATTCAGGATATCTTATTTCGGTTACTACTATTGAGATTACTTTAAGACTATCTTATATACTTTTAAGATACCCTCGAAACGATTATGGGAAAAGGATGCCCAAATGAAACCCTGAAAGGGTGAAATTATAGTAGAAGAATGAGACAATAAAGAGAACAAAACCCGGAACGTGTGAAACTATTGAATTTATAATCACAAAAAGAAATCATAATGTCACCCTTTCAGGGTTTATCGACTATTCGATGTATCATTCTACGATCATATCACCCTTTCAGGGTTTAATAATTCCGAAAATGAAGCGAGGAATCTGTTATGTCTTTGCTATGATGCAGGCCTGTTTTTGTGTTTTGCAAACAATTAGAATTCTCTTAGGATGTCTTTTATACTTTGTGGAGTTGGGGTCCAATATATTTGAAGACAACAACATTAGCAAAATTTATATTTGTTCCCCTTGCGTTTTTAATTATTTGAGCCATTGCTAATCTGTGTTTTTATTTAACTGTTACTTCCAGATGTGCAACATTTGTAATACTCGCAAATATTTTATCCCCGGAATACATATTGCCGACTCCGGCAGGCGTCCCCGTAAAAATAATATCTCCCTTCTCAAGTGTCATGACTGAAGAAATATACTGTACAAGTGAAACGGGAGGGAATATCATCTTTTTAAGAGATTCCTTTTGTTTTACTGCCCCGTTTTGGATAAGAGAAAGCTCTTCTTCAAGAGTCAAATGATAATCTTCCGATGAAATAAAATCCGATATGGGGGCAGAAGTATCAAAACATTTGGAGGTTGTCCAGGGAAGTCCTTTTTTCTTAAGCAGGCTCTGTTCGTCTCTTAAGGTAACATCAATGCCAACCCCATAACCGGAAATTGCATTCTCTGCTTCTGCTGAGGACGAGTTTTTTATTGAAGAACCTATAAGCAATAAAAGCTCAGCTTCAAACTGCATGCATTCAGCATAGTCCGGCTTAATAATTTTATCACTATCGTAGATTATAGATGAAGGCGGCTTTAAAAACAAAATCGGCTTTGCCGGAACTTCACTATCAAATTCTTTTATGTGATCATAATAATTACGTCCGATGCAGATAATCTTTCCCACAGGCAATTCTATTCCGGACTTTCTAAATTTGGCAGTTTTCATTATTGCTACTTATATATTATTGATGCAAATTAGAATTATTTACAGATAAACAAAATGAGAAAAGTAACTTAAATAAGCAAAACCTTAAAATAATTTATTTTATCAAAAAGAAGCAAAATAAACTAAAACGGGCGGTATTTTTAACTAAATTATTAAAAAATAGGATAATAATAATAATTTTCCATTGTTTTTCTATAGTTATATTTCTATTTTAACATTCTTAAAATATTTTTCATACTTAATCCGGAGACTATAAGATTATGGCTATGATGGCCAAAATGAGAAGCTTGGCACCTGCATTTATTATAACTGTAGGAGCTATATTTGTTTTGTTTATGGTTATGTCCGACTCTAACGTCATGCAGGCATTAGGCGGCAGATCCAATAACGTTGGCTCAGTAAATGGCGTAAATATTTCTTACCAGGAATTTAGTAAAGCCATTGAACAGCAATTACAGCTTGCTAAACAGCAAGGGCAGGAAATTTCTGAAGATCAAATGGATCAGTTCAGAGAGCAGGTCTGGGATTCTTATGTTCAACAAAAATTGGTTGATCAAGAGATTAAAAAACTTGGAATAACTGTATCTGACCAGGAAGTTGAAGATCTCCTTTTCGGAGATAATCCTCCACAGGAATTGACCAGGCAGTTTACTGATTCTACCGGTAGATTTAACCGTAGTGCTTACGTTCAGGCATTAAAAGATAAAAGAAATGCCGCCATTCTTGTCCAGGTTAAAGATGGTATGAAACAGCAGATGATTCAAAGGAAGCTGCAGAGCATGCTGATGGCTTCTGTTGTTCTAAATGAAGATCAAATGCAGACTTCATATAAAGACCAGACAATAAATTATAATTTTGAGTATGCTTTTGTTGATGCTAATATTATTCCTGATAATCAGGTCTCCGTTAATGATCAGGATTTAAAAACCTATTATGAAAAGCATCAGGAAAAATACAGAGTTAAAGCATCACGTAAAGTAGATTTTGTTCTGTTTGCAACTACACCTTCGGGTGAAGACTCTGCTGCCGTTAAAAAAGAAATAACTAATGTATATCAGACGATTAAAAATGATACGTCAAATTTCAAATCGTTAGTTGAGCAGCACTCAATGCAGCCCTATTCTAAAGATACTATTCCTTTTACTCAACTAACAGGAGAAGCTGCTACAAGTCTTGCAAATAGTTCTGCAGGAGCTTTAACCGAACCTTTAGCTTCTCAAGAAGGTTATGTTATCTATAAAATATCTTCAATAATTCCTGGGACCTCCGAAGTTGCTCATGCTGAGCATATCCTTATAAATCAGTTCGGAGACAGTGCTCAGAATTATGCTGAAGCTATGAAAGTTTACAATGAGCTGGTAAACGGCGGTAATTTTGAAAAAATTGCTAAAGAAAAATCAGGCGATAAGGGCAGCGCTGTTCAGGGTGGTGATCTTGGATGGTTCAGCAAAGGCAGAATGGTACCTGAATTTGAAAACGCTGTATTCAGCGGTTCTGTCGGACAGGTCCTTAAACCGATTAAAACTCAGTTCGGATATCACATTATTAAAGTATTAGCCAAAACAACTGATAAAAAGTTTGTTGTGGAAAGAATTATAAGCCCTGTTAAAGCTTCTTTAAATACCCGGGATAACGCACAAAATAACGCTAAAGATTTTGGTTATGTAGCTGCTAATAAAGGCGGGCTTGAAGCTGAAGCTAAAATTATGAATTACAGTGTACATCAGTCAGCAAGTTTCTTAAAAGATGCACAGTATATCCCTGGTTTAGGCGTTAATAAAAGATTAATTGAATGGGCATTTGACAACAAAGTCGGAAAAGTAAACGAAGAGCCATTCAGAGTTCAAGGCGGTTATGCAATTATTAAAGTTAATGAAGTAGTTAACGACGGCATTGAACCGTTTGAAAAAGTTAAAGATCAAATTAAACCTTTTGTTCTTAAAGCAAAGAAAATGGAAAAAGCTATTCTAATTGCTAATGACGTTAAGAGCAAGATAAACGGTAATCTTAAAAATGCTCCTATGGTTAACAATAAAGTAGCTTATGATACTACCGGACAGTTTACTTTAGCAGGACAAAATATTCCTAAAATCGGCAGAGATTTTGTAGTAATGGATAATATTAAAAAATTGTCATTAAACTCTATCTCCGAACCTATTAAAGGTCTTAGAGGTTACTATATTATAAGAATGATTGGAAGAACTAATTTTGATAAGAATCAGTATGATGCTCAAAGACAGAGTCTAATTGGCGGTACATATCAGCAGAAGATGCAGATGTTCTTCCAGGAATGGATTAAAGCTTTGAAGAAAAATGCGGATATTGTTGATAAACGATATATGTTCTTCGGACAATAAAAAATTAAAAAAGCCTCCGTTAAAGGAGGCTTTTTTTTTGTTTAAATCGTTTTTCAGAATTTTATTTTTTCCGTTTTACATCATTTAGGTACATTTTAGTCCATTCCAAATCAGAAAGTAGTTCGTCAAGCCTTCCTAATGATTCCGGGTCCAAAACATAATAATTAGATTCAAAATATACTTTAACACTACCTTCAGCGGAACGGGTAATGTTTTTAAGCAGCTCCTTAGCCTGGGTAATATTGTCCGAAAGGTCCTTTTTTATTAAATCCCTGTTGAAGTCGGCATTCTTTGCGCTTTCCTTAAATATCCTCATCAAACCCTTAATGTATTTTGCTTTGAATAAAAGAGTGTCAAAAAGGTTTTTGTTTGTAGCAGTGATGATAGAAAATAATTTTTCCAGATCATCTTGTCTCTTTAGTTTTGAACCTGAAAAATTTCTCACAGCTTCAGCTAAAGTTAAATTATCTTCGTTGTTGGATATTAGCATAATTTTAGTTTTATTATATTAGGATATAAACAAACATAAAGATGAAAGATCAAAAAATAAAGAGTAAAGCATAAAAAAATGATTTTTGAAGAAATTATTGCATACTGTGACTGTAACTCTAAAAAGAGATAACAGTTAATTATATTTTTACATTATTAAATTTATTAACTAATCAGGAATGAGAGAAAAATGAAATACAGAAAAATAGGGAAATCTGATATTGAAGTATCCGAGATAAGCCTTGGATGCTGGACAATGGGTGGCCTTAATTACGTAAACGGGGTTCCTAATGGCTGGGCTGATGTAGATGAACCGGAAATTAAAAAGGCCGTTGCTTATGCAATTGAAAATGGCGTAACCCATTTTGATAATGCAGATGTTTATGGTAATGGCAGGGCAGAGAGGATGCTTGCCCGTGCATTGGGCGCAAAATCTAAACAGGTTATAATCGCCACTAAAATTGGCTGGTTCCCGGGAACAGCTGCTAACGCATATGAACCTGCTCATATTCGCCATCAGTGCGAGCAGTCATTAATAAACCTTAAAAGAGACTATATAGACATATATTATTTCCATCATGGCTATTTTGGAGAGAACGATGTTTATTTGAATGATGCTGTAGAGGTGATGTATAAATTAAAAGAAGAAGGCAAGATAAGAGTAATTGGGCAGTCGGCTTATAGTCATGAAGATTTTATAAAACTGATTCCCATTGTAAAGCCGGAAGTACTTCAGAGCAGTTCTAATGCAATTGATGACAAATTCCTGCCTGAGGGAACACCAACGCGCAAGTTAATAGATGAGAATAGTATTTCATTCATCGCATTTGGACCAGTTGCTCAGGGGCTGCTATTGGGCAAATACAGCAAAGAGAATCCTCCAAAGTTTGAACCCGGTGATCATCGGGCATCTGCGCAGAGATTTACAATTGAGAATTTAGAGAAACTTGAGCCCAAAATTGAAGCGTTAAAGGCAAGATTCGGTTCAGATGTTGCGGCACTTTCAAGGGCAGCTTTGCAGTATCTGCTGCATTATAAGCAGACGGCTTCGGTTATACCGGGATTTAGAAATTTAGAGCAGGTGAAAGTTAACTTATCTTCTCAGGAGAAACCTCTTAATGACGATGAGTTTAACTTTATAAAGGATTTGTTCGCAACTAAAGAAGTTAAGTATAATTAG
>JAUZPC010000225.1 GCA_030706105.1 Bacteroidota bacterium
CGCATTAAGCACTCTCAGGCGGGAAGCATCCGCCAAAGATTTCATTATTTCCATACTCTCAGATATTTCCATACTTGCTTTTCATATTTGTTTCTATAATCATCGAAACAAAATTACTGCTAAAAATCTAAAAAGTCAATCTATTTCTATGTCTATCGAAACAAAAAATATATATTAAATACAAAATATGCATTTAATAAGCGCTATGCCTTTCAGATTTTTAGGCCTTGGTCACATCTGCTATACATATATAATAAATAATATTATTTTTACACATAAAATTTTATTATTTGTGAAAAGAGAGTGATATGAAAATAAAAGACTTACTGCTTGAATTTGGCATAACATTTTGCGCTGCATTTTTAGTTACATCAGTAGTGGGGTATGTTTACCGGTTATTCATACATAGTAACCAGGGAATTGATTGGGTTACTTCTTTTAAATTTGGACTTATTTTTGCAATAATTCTTCCCTGGGTACATTATAAAGATAGAAAGAAAAAAGATAATAATAAATAAAAATGCTCTCTGTTTAGTAATACTATAAATATGTAGTAACATATTAATTTAGAATATTGTCATTCTCATTGAAAGTCTTGCTCCAAATCTTTCCTGTGACGTACACTAAAATAGTTAGAAAATATTTTATTAACTTAAAAATCAACGGACTAATGAAAATTTTCGGACTAATAAAATTTCGGTTCTCCGTATGATTAGAAAATTAAATAAAATTGAGATACTATAATTATGATAAAGATAAAGGTGTAAAAATGAACAGAAAACAAATTGATAGCGAGATAGAGAAAACTCTGGGAATAATCCCCTCTATGTTTAAATCGATACCTGATTCAACCATTGAAGCTGAGTGGGAGTTATTTAAAAAAGTACAACTTGAAGACGGCCCTATTCCTCAGAAATATAGAGAATTAATGGGTCTGGCCATAGCTGCAGCTACCAAATGTCAATATTGTACTTATTTCCACACCGAAGTTGCTAAAGTGAATGGTGCTACTGCAGAAGAAATAGAATCCACTATTCATTATGCAAAAATGTCATCGGGCTGGAGTACATATGTTAATGGTTTACAGATTCCTTTAAATTTATTTAAAAAGGAAATTGACCAGGTATGCAATTATGTAAAAAAGAATGTCTCAGAACATGTTATGACATAACGTTTAAAAGGGGGCGTTATAAAATGCCCCCTTTTTCCGTAAACTATTTAGCCGTTTTGAATAATTCTAAATACTTACCATATCCTTCTTTTACAAGATTTTCTTTCGGAATGAATTTTAATGATGCAGAGTTTATGCAATATCTAAGATTGGTTGGTGCAGGTCCGTCATCAAATACATGTCCTAAATGCGAGTCACCTTTTTTACTTCGGACCTCTTCTCTTACCATCCCGTAAGATGCATCTGTTTTTTTAGTAACTGCGTTGGTGTCTATTGGTTTTGTAAAGCTTGGCCATCCACTGTCAGAATCATATTTATCGGTAGAACTAAATAACGGTTCACCGGATACAACATCAACATAAATTCCTTCTCTGTGGTTATTCCAGTATTCATTTTGAAAGGCTGGCTCAGTACCGCAGTTTTGGGTTACTTCATATTGTATAGGAGTTAATTTATCTTTTAATTCTTTTACTTCCATATCTTTATGCTTTCCGTTTAATGAGTCTTGAGTATTCATGTTATTATTACCGGAACTGTTCATCGAAGAAAAGACTCCGGCTTTATTTAGTTTATTTTCTTTACTATAGCAACCGAAAATGGTTATTAATCCGGCTAAAATAAAAATAAAGTATTTCATGTAATTATTTTCCTTGTTTATAAACTTTTCAAATTTACAAATAATGGGACAATTAGGTTTGCAAATGATCACACATTTTATGGCTAAAATTTTGTCTGCATCTGAAAATTTAATATTCCTTACATATTTGCTCACCTAAAAATATTTTAAATTTAATTAGTTTATATGTATATGTTTTATCTTTTTTAGTTTTGTTTTTAATTAATGAATAAAACTATAACATTAGTTGATATGGAGTAAAAAATGAAAATCGGTTTTATAGGTTTAGGAAAAATGGGGCTTAATATGGTTCAGCGCCTTTTAAATAATGGTCATGAAATAGTTGTCTGGGATTTATCAAAAGAAGCGGTCTTAAAGGCAGCTGGATTTGGAGCCATTAGTTCAGATTCAATAGAGGAGTTAGTCTCAAAGCTGCCGGCTAAAAAAGTCATATGGTTAATGGTTCCTTCAGGCAAACCGGTTGAGATGGACTTAGATGCCTTGCTTAAAGTGCTTAACGCAAATGATATTGTTATTGATGGCGGTAACTCATACTGGAAAGATACTCAAATCAGGGCAGAAAGAGCTGCATCGAAAGGTGTTTATTATCTTGATTGCGGCACAAGCGGAGGAGTTTGGGGACTTAAAAATGGCTATTGTCTTATGTATGGCGGCCATAAACCTTCAGTTGAATTTGTTCAACCGATATTTGATTCTCTTGCACCTCAAAGTGGTTCCGTCTATTGTGGTGAATCCGGGTCCGGTCATTATGCTAAGATGGTGCATAATGGAATAGAATATGGGATGATGCAGGCTATGGCAGAGGGATTTGAACTTTTAGAAAAATCACCTTTTGCCATAGATTTACCTAAAATTGCTGATGCTTGGCAGTACGGGAGCGTTGTCAGATCCTGGCTGCTTGAGCTGGCGGCTGATGCGTTAAAACAAGATCCAAAATTGGAACATCTTAAAGCCTATGTGCAGGATAGCGGGGAAGGGAAGTGGGCAGTGCAGACTGCCATGGATCTTAATGTTCCAGCCCATGTTATTACTGCCTCTTTATTTAATAGATTTCAGTCTCGTCAGGATGATTCCTTTGCTATGAAGTTATTATCCGCACTTAGAAATGAGTTCGGCGGACATGATGTTGTCACTAAAAAATAAGAACATATGAAAAGACCAGAAAATCAAATAATTGTTATATTCGGCGCATCCGGTGATCTTACAAAAAGGATGCTGATTCAGGCATTTTATAATCTGTATGTACAAAACCTACTTCCTGATAAGTTCGCAATTATCGGTGTAGGCAGATCAAGTTATTCCGATGAAAAATTTCGGGATTTAATGGCTGATGCAATAAAAAACTTTGGTAAAGATACTTCTCCGGAGCAGATTACCAATTTTGTTAACAATCTGCATTTTTATAGTATTGATTCTGCAGATCCTGTTGCATATTCAGGATTATTGATCAATCTTAATTCATTAAGGGAAAATTTAGGAATTTCGGGCAACACTATCTTTTATCTTTCAACTCCTCCTGTACTTTACAATGTTATCCCAAAAAATTTAGCCGCCTGTGGGTTGAACATTGAGGAAGATGGTTGGAAAAGATTGATTATTGAAAAGCCTTTTGGATATGATTATGAAAGTGCAGTAAAGCTTAATGAATCACTCTGTGGCGTTTGGCGGGAAGACCAGATTTACCGAATTGATCATTATCTGGGCAAAGAAACAGTTCAAAATATTCTTGTAACGAGATTCTCCAATGGGATTTTTGAACCGCTTTGGAATAGGAATTATGTACATCATGTCGAAATAACTGCGGCAGAAGATCTGGGTGTTGAAAACAGGGGCGGGTATTATGAAGGGGCAGGTGCTTTGAGGGATATGGTACAGAACCATCTGCTTCAATTAACCGGACTAATTGCAATGGAACCTCCTTCTTCAATGGATTCCAATTCGCTCAGGAATGAAACTATGAAGGTATTTCAATCTTTAAGACCTATTAGGGATGTTCACAATGAAGCCATTAGAGGGCAGTATCTTACTTCCACAATTAGAGGAAAAAAAGTTCTTGGTTATAGAGAAGAAAATGGTGTAAATCCTGAGTCTAAAACGGAGACATATGCTGCCTTGAAATTCTATATCGATAACTGGAGATGGGGAGGTGTCCCATTTTATTGCAGAACCGGTAAAAGGCTTCCAACCAGAGTCTCTGAAGCTGTTATTCATTTTAGACCTACACCACATTACTTATTTGCGCAAAAAGACAATTGTGACTCTTGCAATCAGTTGGTTCTAAGAATTCAACCCGATGAGGGTATACTGCTTAAATTTGGTATGAAAACCCCTGGCGCAGGGTTTGAAGTGCAAAATGTAAATATGGACTTCCATTATTCTGACCTTTCTCATCAAAAGATACCTACTTCCTATGAAAGACTTCTTATTGATTGTATGCAGGGGGATTCTACTCTTTTTGCAAGAGCAGATGCTGTTATGTCTGCCTGGAAGTTCCTTGCCCCTGTATTAGATGAGTGGAAAAACAATAATGATATCCCTGTCTTTGGATATCCTGCCGGTACATGGGGACCTGAAAAAGCTGACAACCTTATTGAAGGAGCAGGGCTTACCTGGCGTTACCCTTGTAAAAATCTTACGGATGACGGAATATATTGTGAGTTATAGCTATGACTATTAAGAATAAAATATTCCCTAATATTGCTGAGATGGCTGATGATGCAGCTATTTTTCTAATTAAATTAGTCGACCATCTAAGAAGTGATGATTATATTACATTAGCATTGTCAGGGGGAACTACTCCGGTATATATTTTTAACCATATTGCAGTAAATTATGCAGATAAAATTGCGTGGAACAAAATTAAAGTATTTTGGGGAGATGAAAGATGTGTTCCGCCTGAAAGCGAGGATAGTAATTTTGGAATGGCAAGTAAAAACTTATTGGAAAAAATAAATATTCCTGCCGAAAATATATATAGAATTTATGGCGAAAATTATCCCGGATTTGAGGCTAAAAGATATAGTGGAGTCATATCAGAGTATGTCAAACCTGAAAATGGCTTGCCAAAATTTGATTTAATTATGCTAGGCCTGGGAGAAGATGGTCACACTGCTTCAATATTCCCTGACCAAATAGACTTATTTAAATCTTCAGATATTTGCATGCCTGTCATGCAACCGGTTACAAATCAAAACAGAATTACAATAACAGGGGGTGTTATAAACAATGCTGCAAATGTTGCATTGTTCGCTACAGGAAAAAGTAAAGCTGCAATAGTAGCAAAAATGATGAACGAAGGGAACCAAAAGTATCCCGCCGCGATGGTAAAACCGGTTAGTGGAAATTTATACAGATTATTTGATCAGGATGCTGCTTCGCTTTTGCCCTCCGGTTTATAAATAAAATAATTTCCCGGCATATTCCGGAGAAAATATTTTTGTATTTTTGTGCATGGAAGTATCAACTAAAATCAATAAATCAATGGAAACTACTCCTTCGCAAGTAGCCTATGAATTAGGCTTAAACGCTGTAAAATCCAAAAAATCTTTTCAAAAGCAAAAACTGGGTCAGTATTTTACTCCTTTGAATATTGCAAGGTTGATGGCTTCTCGTATTTCCATTGATACTCAAAAGAAA
>JAUZPC010000226.1 GCA_030706105.1 Bacteroidota bacterium
AACTAAGAATTGAAATAGACATTGAAATTTTGTTTATGTTTTGTTTCTAATTTTTCGTAGTTAACGATACTGGGATATGGATACATATTGATAATAAGAGAAAATTTGTAATTAGATGTTTTATGCCGGTAACAAAAAATAAGCGTGCAATCAAACTCTGTAGGAGCGACATGTTAGTAGAAATGATGAGACTATATTATTAGGGAGCTCCATAGGAGCGGTATATAAGGCAAGAACGGCTCCTGGCATTTTTTATAGTTATAAGAATAAAACCACAGGACAACATATCGCTCCCATGGAGCTCTTTAATCTTCATTGCGCTTCAAATAGCTACTAATATGCCGCCCGTACCGGGCTCAATCTCCTTTAGGCTGATCGCCAATAATGCAATTTCTCCCCTCGCGCAACAGCACCATCCATTAAATACCATACGTGCTTCTGTCCGTGTTAGGGTGTCTAAAACCAAGTGTCAATTTCCAATGCGGGGAAAAGCACACGGGAATTAACAGACTTCTGCGGAAAGTCACACGATACGGCAATAGCTTTTCAGGTTGTTTATAAATCTATTATAATTAGTTATAAAATAATATTATATAAGTCTGAATATGAGACCTGAGTTGTTATTATGGATATTATTTATAGTAATATTCATAATAGTATTTACCGCTGATATTTTTGTTACCGACCACCGTAAGGGCGATATAAAAGTTAAATCCGCTTTACTTTGGACAGGAGTATGGATTTTAACAGCTTTTCTTTTTGCTGCAATTATCGGCTACTTAATGCCCCTTCAGGCCCCAATAGATGGGCGCGTCCCAAACAATGCACTGGATTTTGTAACCGGATATCTGATTGAATTTTCCCTTTCAGTTGATAATCTTTTTGTCTTCATAATCGTTTTTTCCAGGATGGGAATACCGAATAAAAACCAGCCGCACATTCTGAAATGGGGCATAATGGGGGCAATTGTTTTTAGAATTGCATTTATTTTTGCAGGGGTTGGACTTCTTGAAATGTTCTCATTTATGACATACGTATTTGGGGCAATTCTTGTAATTACCGCTATAAAAATTGCAATGTCCGGCGAAGATAAATTTGATCCGGAACGTTCTGTTATTGTTAAAATGTTGTATAAATTCTTTAGTGTAAAAGGTACTAATGAAACGCACGGCTTTTTTATTATGGAGAACGGCAAAAGGTTTGTAACTATCAGCTTTATAACCGTTTGCATATTAGAACTTCTGGATGTTGTATTTGCAATTGATTCTATCCCGGCAGTACTGGCAATTACTACAAATTCTTTTATTGCAATAACTTCAAATTTATTTGCAATACTTGGGTTGCGCTCAATGTATTTTGCTTTATCCGGTCTTTTAGGGGCATTCAGATTCCTTAAATATGGAATTACATTTATTCTATTTTTTATTGGTCTTAAAATGATTAGCGAGCATTGGATCTATATATCATCAATTACTTCTTTAATTGTAGTTACGTTAGTAATAATGGTTTCAATCATTTTTTCATTAATATTCAGGGACAAAAAGTAAAGGAACAAGTACCTATCATATCTTCGGCAATTCTTTTACCATTAAAACTGTTCCTTGTCCCATAATTGATCAATTGTGTATGATTATACTACATTGAGAAGGTTATTAGAAAGAGTTACTGTGTTAAAGGGGCTCAGCTTAAAAGGAAATGTAAGCAGGTATGAGTCAGGGCATAGACAGTACATGGACTTGGTTATTATGACGGCTTTAGCAGATTTTGTATTTAAGTTAAATTATATTCACCATTGTATTTCTTCCCTGTATATCAGATATTTTAAACGGAAGCTAGTCGGCTTAGCCAGATGAAAATGCTCCCGTTAGAAAGACTAAATATGGAGTGAGAAATACAAAGGCTCAATAGCAATATGCTACTTAGATTTAGATAAATTCCTTCAAAAACCGTCCGATCCCGGACGGTTTTTTTGTATCATCTATATTTTGTCCAATATGGTTTTATGAAGTAACTATTCACTTTAATCTATTATATCCCTTACCTATTTTTAGACTTATTATAAAATACTTTTTGGAATATGAAAAAAATTATACTTATATGTTTTATCCTTTTTATAAATAGTATAACATTCAGCTATAATGCTGTTCTATTTAACGGTGCGGGTTCTTCTTTTCAGGATAAACTAGTAGCTATAACCATAGCAGGAATTGTTAACAGAGATTCTGCCAGATTATATCTTTTTAATGTAAATGAAACATGGAATTGGAACCAGACAGACGAAACCTGGCAAAACTTATACCATTCACGCGGTAATGTTACTTTTGACAGCATTACCGGTATTCAGTCTTTAATAAATAGATTTAGAAGCTATATTAGAGGCGCAATAACATATGACCCTTATAGATGGTTTGGTAATTTTTCAGGACAAAATTTTATGTGGCAAGGTGAAGTTGCCGCTATGTTGGGTGGTTTAACTGACCGTATCCCTCTCTCCCCCACCCAAGCCGGAAATTATAATATCCCTGTTTCTGACTCAGTTTTAATAAATGATTATTTTGATGGTGATTCTTCTATATGGGTTACCGGCAGGCTTGAATTAGCATCGCACTCTTGGAATAACACCTCTCTGTCTGAAGAAAATAAATATTTGACTCTATTAAATTGGGGTGTCCAAAATATATTACCACGCTGCAACCCTAAAAAGTTTTACCTGAGGGAAATAACCGACTACACTATTCAACAGAGGATGTTTCAGTGCAATTTAGCAGGAACAGATGATTTAAATTTTAACTCACTGCCTACTGCCCGGGCTGATGTTTTAGAGACAGTGCTTAATTATCTTCATTCAAAAAATCAGACTACAATTTTTAATATATATGGCTGGATGCGGCCCGAACCATTAGTACAATGGTTTATGTTTTTTGGGGCATCAATGCATGAAACATTATTGGGCAATCTTTCTTTCCATTCTTCATTTCCGGTTGCACCCAGACAGTATAACAGACCTTCTAATATAGATACTAACAGTGTAAACCCTGAGCAAAAGTACTATATCATTTTTATAGGTTCAGAAGGTGACGCGGGTAATTGGAATATCGGTTTGCAGGCCGGGGCATGGATGTCACCCAAACGCGGATTAGTACCTGTAAATTGGGCTTGGAATCTGGAAATGCTTAATGAATTTCCTTTTATAGCTTCTTATTATTATGACACAGCCACTCCTAATGACGGTTTCCTTTCAGCGATATCGCCTTTGGGATATTGTTATCCTGATATTTGGCCGGCTGAATCCTTGCAAGGAGCAATTGACTCTTCCAAATATCTTATGAATAAATTTAACATAAATCAGATTTATGGTTACAAGCATTATTGCGGATCAGGCACAACAAATTATAGAGGTAAATTAATTAGTAATAATTTTAACTTTGTTAAATATGGGGAATTCCAAAAAAATATTAATGCTTCTCTTTCCATAGTTTATGACCCTTCCTTATCATTGCAGAAACCGATATTAACATATAAGACACTGCTATTTAACCATTGCGGGGATGATAGTTTTTATGGGGATGTTTCCAATCTTGATACATTTGCAAATAGAATTATTTCATCATTAACCGGAAAGACAAAGCCATATTATTTGCTGGCAGGGTATCAAAGATACCGCCAGGATGATTTTACAAACAGAACCGATCCCGGCAGCTCTGACATTTCAATTGACAGGCTAGTCCAGGTTGTTCAGAAATTAAAAAATAATGCGGCAATAGGACAGTCAATAGAAGTTTGCACAATTGAAAAGTTTAGTGCTTTAATGAGAAAGAGCACAGGACTTTCATCTGTTTCAGGAAGCGAACAAATTGTAAAAGAATATAAGCTATATCAAAATTATCCAAACCCTTTTAATCCTATTACTACAATTTCATACAGTTTAGCCGCTCCATCTAAAACAATAATAGAAGTATTTGATGTATTAGGGAAACGAATAAAAGTTCTTGTAAATGAAGTGCAGTCTGCCGGTTGGCATTCTGTTGAATTTAATGCTTCAAATCTACCAAGCGGTATTTATTTTTACAAACTGACATCTGGAAGATATACAGAGACAAAAAAATTAGTTTTGTGCAAATAAGTTGTAAAGTTATAAAGTTGAAAAGTTGAAAGTTATAAGGTTGAAAGTTGTAAAGTGGAAGGTTGGAAGTTGGAAGTGGAAAGTTGTAAAGTTGAAGGTGGAAAGTGAATTTTCAATAGTGCTAATTTACTATAAATCCAATTTGAGAAGTAATAAAACATTAGGTAGGCTCCATTCTTTTCCTTTACACAAAAATATTTGCAGATATCTGATAGTTTGTATAGTTTAGCAAATAAACTTAAATTTTTTATGGAAAATCAATCAAAACCTAAGGTCCTAATTGTTGATGATGAAAAAGGTCTTCGTTTAGGAACAAAACGACTTCTGGAACGTGAGGGTTACGAGGTAAGCGCCGGAGAAAACGGTACTGAAGGAATAAATCTTGGCACAGCAGAGGAATTTGATCTGGCCATAATTGATCTGAAAATGCCTGATGTGGACGGAATTACTGTTCTTAAAAGGATACATAATGCTTACCCTAATACTATTTGCTTTATTGCAACAGCTTATGCCAGTTATGACACAGCCATAGAAGCTACAAAAATAGGGGCATTCAGCTATATCCCTAAGCCTTTTACTCCGGAGGAGCTGATAAATCAGTTGAAAAGAGGATATGAAAAACGCCTTTTATTAATTGAAGCAGAAAAATGGAGGAAAGAGCGGGAGGAGCGTTTACTTGAGGTCGCTTTTGAAAAAACCCGTTTGAACACCATAATCAACTCTTTAATGGACGGGGTTTTGGTAGTAAATAAAACGGGAGAAGCCGTTCTATTTAATCCGAGCGCATTAAAGTATTTGTCACTAAATAATATTGTGCTTGAGGAATATGTAATTGATAAACTGCATCCTGATATTGCCGCACTTATAAATAATTTTTTAACCTCAAACACTTACGAAAAGAAATCATACTCACATCAAATTGAATTAAAGCCAAACCGCGAATTATTTGTTGATGTTACTTCATCTGCCGTTCCGCACCCGGACGGCTCACTTGCAGGTGTTGTAATTGTTATTAAAGATATTACCGAACTGAAAAAAGTAGAGATGCTAAAGTCCCAATTTGTCTCTATGGTATCTCACGAACTTAAAGCACCGATAGCAGCAGTGTACGGCTTTTTAAAACTAATTTTAGATGAAACCATCCCCCTTTCCCCGGAACAGCAAAAAGATTTTCTTAACCGTTCCATGTTAAGGTTGGACTCTTTACTTAAAATGGTTAACGACCTGTTAGACATTTCCAGAATAGAAACTAAAACAGTTAAAAGAGAAATTAAAGAGATTTCCATCGTCAC
>JAUZPC010000227.1 GCA_030706105.1 Bacteroidota bacterium
GCGGGCTGGTTAATTGAGCAATGCGGATGGAAAGGAAAGCGTTTTGGGGATGCAGGCTGTTACACAGAGCAGGCATTAATCTTATGCAATTACGGCTCGGCACAGCCAAACGAAATTATAAAGTTGGCTGCATTAATTAAAAAAAGTGTTTATGAAAAATTCGGAATAGCAATAACTGAAGAAGTAAATATTATTTAATTTGCTCCTTATGTTGTTATAATTCCAGACTAATTGGATTTGTAATTAGTCTGGAAATTTTAGATGAAACTATTTTAATAAAACCATTTTAGTGGTCTTAGTATAAATTCCGGCTTTTATTTTACAAAAATAAACACCGCTTGGCAAATTAGCAGCATTAAATGTTAAAGTATAATTACCCTGCGGTTTCTCAGCGTTGACTAATTCAGTAATTTCTTTTCCCATTACATCATATATTTTTACATTAACAAGACAAGATCTTGGGATTGAATAGTTAATATGCGTAGCAGGATTAAATGGATTGGGGTAGTTCTGTTCCAGCGAATAATCATAATTTAATATATCATTTTCTTTTACATCGGTTGGAAACAGTGGGATTATTTTTGTCCAAACTTGATAGGTGCCTGAAAAATCATCCATCCAAAATGCAATAATTTTATCACCGGCAGAAGTAAGGGAAATATGATCTCCCTGATAATAAGAAGCCCCTCCTGCAATCGGTTTAGGTTTGAACCTGTGATCACTTAATACTTGTTCAATCCAGGTTATGCCGCCATCTGTGGAATGAGAAATAAAAACTTCAGCAGAGTCGGAGCTGGTGTTTCTGTCATCATAATAAATTACATTTATATTGCCGTTCTTGTCAACATCAATGGAAGGGAAATATTGAATTTTCCCATTATTAAATGAATCCTGATTTACCCTTGTACCTTGCGACCATGTTATGCCGTTGTCAGATGATTTTCTAAAAATGATATCCGGATCAGAACCTGCTGCAGAAGAATTTGTCTCAGTAGTTACAATATAAATGTAACCGCTTCTTATTCCATTTGTTCTATCAGTTGCCATTTGCGGCAGGCCATTCACTCTTATATTGTTTTTGGAAGGAAGAGTCCCATTTATACCATGCATGTTAAAAATATTATTATTTACCTGCCAGTTTACACCGCCGTCAGAAGAAGAAGCAAATCCTACAAAATTTTCAGTGAATGGGGATAAGTTGCTAACTCCGGCCCAGCAAATATATACATAACCGTTTTTACCAACTTTGATATTACCGCTTGAACACCTTCCCGGAGGATTATTGTTCACGACTTTAGCTGTGGACCAGCTTTCCCCGGAATTTGATGAATAAGATACATTAACCGGAAAGGGAAGAAGATACTCAACCCAAGCGGAGTAAACCCGTCCAAAGAATGGACTACCGGGAAAATCATCAATATCCGTTGTTCCCTTATCTTCCGGTTGATTTGAGGTTAAAGTATATGCGCTTGACCAATTCTTACCAAAGTTATCAGAATAGTGGCTATAAACTCCCTGATAAACAGATCCAATATGAGTTAGAATTAACCTTTTATTTGAAGTAACAGCCACACCAGGATCACCGCCATGGTTTAGAAACAGTGCCCCGGAGCATGTATCGGATCCAGACCAATGTTTACCCCCATCAGTTGTAATATAAGAGCCTTCACTTTTAAAACCATTAGACGTATTAATTGTAACTGCACTGACATATATAAAATTTGAATCAGCCGGGCAGACAGAGACAACAGGTTCAGTTTGAGTCACATTACTTGGGAAAATTCTAAAATTTGTTTGGCCATTTAAACAGAAACAAATAGAAAATATACAGAATATTGTTAAATACAGTTTCATATTAATATTTAAAAGTTATATTCAAACCGGCATAAATAGTTCTTGGTTCACCGGTCTCGTAATATCGTTTGTTATAATCGTTTATATTTATAAAACCTGCGTATCTTTTATCAAAAATATTATTTGCTCCAATAAAAGTTATTAATCCAAAATTCTCAAATTTAAAATTCAGACCAAACATCATATTTCCATAAAAATAACCGGGGGAAGTCTCATCATTCTTGTCATTTACATACATTTTTGAAATGAAATCACAATCCCACTGTAACAGACCTGATACTTCTTCAGAAATTTCAAATTCATAGTTTAGAATAAAGTTCATAATATTCGTAGGTACTGAAGGGACATAGTTATCTTTATAATTTTCTAATATAGATTGCGACGGAGTATTAACAAGTGAGGTATATTCCTTATATTTGAAATTAGTAATGGTATAATTTACTACCATCTCAATTCCTTCAAACGGTTCAGTCTTTATCCCGGTTTCAATGCCCTGCCGTCTGGTTTTAGCGGCGTTTTTGAAATAAGTTATATTTGATATTTGATAAGGGACAATTTCGTCGCGTATTAAATAGTCGAAATAAGTAATTTCGAAAAATAATTTTCTCATGAATTCAGAGTCAAAATTTAAAATATTTCCTTTAATTCCAATCTCAAAATTACTTGACTTCTGCGGATTTAAATCTGGATTCAATGAGTATTTAATATCTGAAGTCAATAAATTATTGGTCATTTCACTTAAAGCAGGGAAGTCATATCCAATACCATAAGAAGAATACAATGCAATATTTGGAGCTAATTTAAAATTAATACCTATTTTAGGGGTCAACTGTTGTAAGACTCTTGAAGTGTCGGTTAAAAGAGAATAGAAATAACTATCCTTTGAATAAATATATCTATCAAATCTGCTTGATACGAAGAGGTCTAATTTTTCAGGTAATATATTTAAATGATCCAGAAAATAGACACCAATATTGCTTAAATTTAAATCATAGGAACTTAAAAGCTTTGATTTATTTGGAATTCCCAAAATATTTTCAAAGTTATTTATAGGTCCTGCCTGATAAGCATAATCTAAACCAAGAGTAAAGATGTTCTTCCGGTCAAATAAAACAGCCTTATTTGAATACTTAATAGTAGAGCCGATTGAATATCGTGTATTTTTTGTATAAACATCTTGATCAGCTTTTTCCAGCTCCTTTATACCGCCGTAAGCAGTCAATTCAAGTTCATTCTTTTCATAATTATCAAAGTAAGTTATAAAGCGAACCGCAGCTCTGCCCTTACTTGTAATTCTTTTAAAATCATTTGTCAAAGCATAGGGACTGGCCTGGAAAGGGTCAGAATTAAATTCTTCTTTTGTTAAAGAACCGGGTAAACGAATAAATCCACGAACAAAATTACCCATTACGGAAATAGTTGATTTTTCGCCGATTACCCCTTGATAGATGGTATTAACTAAATGCTGACTTTCTCCGCTGTGCTGTCTATAGCCATCCATGTTCTGATAATTGTATGATAAGAAAAACCTGTTATTATCTTGCTTAACTCCAAATTTAATACCGTTTTGTCTAAAACCATATTTACCCATTTGATTATTTAGAGTGACAAAACTTGTTGGGAAATACATATCAGATTTAAAATTAATGACACCGCCCGGAGCATTTGCATAAAGTGATGATAAATTTCCTTTTACTACTTCAACACCGCCTAATGAGGTCAAATCTACTGCGTCAATAACTGTTTCGCCATCTGGCTCTGATTCGGGTATTCCATCCTGCAGAATCTTTACACCTCTTACACCGGAATTAGATCTGGTACCAAAACCTCTTATAGAAACACGTAAATCATGATTACCATAACGGGATTGAAGAAATAAACCCGGGACATCAGCAAGTACATCCTTGGCGGACACTTTTTTGCCGAAAGCAAGTTCTTTACGGTCGACACTAAACACAGAATATGGAATATCAATAATCTTCTCAGTTGTTCTGGTGCCGACAATTACCAGATCTTGTATTTCGTATTTTAAGCTATCTTTCTCTTCCTGTGAGAATAAATCAATATTTGCAAGTACGATAAACGCAAATATTAAAAATAAAGAATTTGCTGATTTCACTCTGTTATTCCGGGATGTATTATAGAAAATAAATTATCAAATAAAATTTAATTAAAAAAGACATAACTATAAAGCAATTAATTAAAAATATGATAATTAAGATTTAGTCTATATAATAACCTTATATAAATAGATTATTTAATGTATCCTTTGCTATTTTTATTTCATCAATTAAAGAAGCCATCAGATCTTTCACATATGGGATGTCATTAATTAAAACTGCCGACTGACCTGCCTCCATCATTCCTTCATTGATATCACCTTCAAAGATGCCGGATCTTTCACGTTTCTTCCCTAATAATTCTAATAGTTCATTTTTGCTTTTGCATTTCTCAAACTCTTCTGATAATGCCGTATCGGCAAATTCATTTTTTATCATTCTGACAAGAGCAATCTTTTTTAATGCCAAAACGGTGCTGTTTTCCTTTGCATTTAATAATGTATTTTTATAGTTAGTATGAGCAGAAGACTCAATTGTTGCGGCAAAGCGCGTTCCCATTTGCACGGCCTCAGCACCTAAGGATAAAGCAGCTAAAATTTGCCGGCCGTTGGAAATTCCGCCCGCAGCAATAACCGGAATATTCAAATTAGCACATAAATTAGGAATTAAGCACATAGTTGTAATCTCATCATAGCCATTATGTCCGCCAGCTTCAACACCTTCGCCAACTACAGCATCGCATCCGGCGTCTTGCGCTTTTAGTGCAAATTTTAACGAAGATACTACATGAACCACTTTTGCATTATTGTTTTTAAGAAAATCAATGAATTTAGATGGACTTCCGGCAGAAGTAAAAACAATATTTATATTTTCTTCGACAATTACTTTAATTAGTTCTGCAGCATCTTCCCGCAATTGAGGGACATTTACTCCGAAAGGGAATGGTGTAGCCTCTTTGCACTTTTGAATATGTTCACGCAGCAAGTCAGGCTTCATGGAGCCGGCACCAATAAGTCCCAGTCCGCCAGCATTGGAAACTGCTGATGCTAACTTCCATCCGCTTGCCCAAACCATTCCTGCCTGGATAATTGGATATTTAATATTAAAAAGCTCAGTAATTCTTGTTTTTATTTTCATAATTGATTTAGTGATATTTTAGTTATTAGAAAAATTAGAAAATGTGTATTTTACCAAAAGAAATTTGACTATTCATGTTGCTAATTAGAGCATTATTTTAATATTATACGCAAGGCTTCAATAATATTTATTTAATCCCTATAATATATAAAAAATATTTCGATAATAAAGAAAATAATTATTTTACGGAAAAATTATGTCTGATTTAGAAGTGCAAAAAAAAGAAAACAGTGAACTGTTACA
>JAUZPC010000228.1 GCA_030706105.1 Bacteroidota bacterium
AAAATTAATAAAAATGAATACAGGGAGCCGGTTTATTTAAAAGCCGATCCTTTCTCCATCCAAATAAAGGATGACCATGAGCGTGATTATAGGTACAGGAATAAAGATGTTTATACTTTAAAGAGCTTTTGCGAAAGAATGATTGAGCTGGGCGGGCTTGCTGAAAAGGATAAAGCAAATGCAGCAAAATATTATTTCCTGATTGGAAACGGCTTGTATAATAAAACATATTACGGCAGCAGTTGGTTTGCTTCTGCTTTCTACAGAGGAGTATATTCTTACGGGTTCAAAGATTTTTTTGACTGCACCCAGGCGCAAATTTACTATTTAAAAGCATTTAATGCATCGCAGGATAAAGAATTTAAAACCAAGTGTCTGTTCATGGCTTCTAAATGTGAACAGAATACTTACTTATATAATAAATATTATTCCAAAGATATAAGCTATGATTATTATGAAGAGGAGCAGCTTAGAGTGCCGGCTGAATACAGGACATATTTTAAGCAGCTTAAAAATGAATATGCGGACACACAGTACTATAATGAGATATTAAAGGAATGTAAATATTTTAATAATTTTGTACATAACTAAAATGAATACAATCAGCCCTGATGCTTATGGCTTACGGCCTGATATTATCTTTGTTAATAGAAATATTATAATTTTCAGGCATTTTAGCAAAGTAATTAAATAATAGTTTACTATGAGATGTTTGAATAAATAATTATATTTATTTAGTAAAACTTAATCTATGTAATTGGAGTCTAAATGTATAAGTACTTATGGCTTATGATATTCGCAGCATTTAATTTTATTAATGCACAATCGTTATATATCCCGGATAACGGAGGTGCTGCCAGAGTCTCGGCTATGGGGCAGAATCCATATATAACCGATCCGGAAAATATGCGGAATAATCCGGCCTGGGGAAATTATTACAGAAATATGGTCTGGGTAAACTATGGTACGCAGCCATATTCAGGGCAGCACGCCGGTGTTAATATCGGTTGTAACGATGTGTTTACATTGGGTGTGATATACAATCGGAATTGTTCTTCAAGTATATATCCTCTTACGATAGATAATCTAAATATTATGTACAGCCAGATAAACAGCTCAAATTATGAAGTATTTACTTCAGTGGCAGTCTCAGATAATGTGAGCATGGGCGCAGGTTTTGCCGTGGCCGATATTAACCGGGCCGATGTTAGTAAGAAACAGTATGGAATAAATTTCGGCACCATAATAAAGATGCAGAGTGACTTTTACATAGATGCTGCTGCAAATATAAATTTGCCGTATTCTTATGACAATGGCGATATTAAAAATACAATATCACAGTTCAGTTTGAATTTCAGAGGGCTGTATTTATTAGATAAAAACTTATCCGTTGTTGCTCAGTTAAATTATTATAAAACAATTGACGAATATCCCTTCGAGCAATATACAGTAAATTATTACTGGAAAACTACCGATTTCAAAGTAGGCTTGGTATATCGCAATGACTTTTATTTAATATCAGGCGGCCTCGGCTTGGGATCCAGTGGTAGCAAAAGTTACAGCTTAGGAAGTTATACTGCCTTAATTCTGGGAGCTGAGTTCTATATTAGTAAGTATATTATTCCAAGAATTGGCTTTGACAGCAAATATACTAATTTAACGTTTGATTTGGGTAACCTGGACTTGGGATTGGGGATAAATATATACAAATTCCAGCTTGATGGATTCTATTCGTATAATATTCATTACGCAGGAGCATCAAAATATAATGGCGTCTATTTTTCTTTAAGTTATAAATACTAAAGCATTAACAAAAAAAACGGCCGCTATCGGCCGGTTTTCCCATAAATAGTCCTCTGTTCTTGTGATCTTACCGCCATTGTGTAAAATTCTTTACGCTGACTTTTATTTCTGGACTTGACAAGGAGCAGTTCTGTATGTATTTTTAATCGGACAAAAAAGTCTGATTATGTGCAATTAAAACAAAGGTCAAGTCATGAACATTACAAATGAGATAAAAGATTATTCTTTTGCAATTAAAGATTACGTTTCTGCAAATTATAAAACTGCCGAGATATTTGAAAAATATGGTATTGATTACTGCTGCAATGGAAGCAGAGATCTTGAAACAGCCTGCAAAGAAAAGAATATTGATTTCAATGAAATATCACAAAAATTAAAAGAATTAGGCAATAAAGCCGATGAAACTGCCGGTTACAATGAATGGGATATCGATTTTCTTGCTGACTATATTATCAATACCCACCATGCTTATGTAAAGAAAATGATTCCTGTTATAAAGGAACATCTGGTTAAAATAGCAGGCAAGCATGGAGAGAATCATCCTGAAATTTATTCAATAAAAGAATTATTCAGTGTACTTGGGAATGATTTATTGAACCATCTTCAAAAAGAAGAAAAAATATTGTTCCCCATAATTAAGGAAATTGCAAACTTTGCTAAAGAAGATTCAGGAAAACAACCTGCTAACCGGATGAGTATTCAGGGACCAGTTACCGTAATGGAAAGTGAGCATGCCGGGGCGGGTGAAATATTAGAAAAAATGAAGTTATTATCTGATAATTATACTGCTCCTGCAGATGGTTGCACAACTTACAAAGTCACGTTTCAAGAGCTAAATGATTTTGAGAAAGATCTTCACAAACACATCTTTCTGGAGAACAGCATCCTATTTCCAAAAGCAATCAGTCTTGAGGTTAAACTTAGATCATAGGAGCAGTTATACAAAAATGTAAATAGCTGTAAATCAATATTATTAAATAATAAAACAATATTTTAAATAATAACAAATAACATTTAGAAAGTGGAATAATGAAAAACAAGAAGCTCTGGATCGGTCTGGGACTGGTAATCCTTTTTTCATTTATAACATTAGGTTATTATGGATCAGAGATATACAGACAAGCTCCTCCAGTACCTTTAACAGTTGTTAGTGAATCTGGTAAAGTCCTTTTTACAGGGCAGGATATAAAAGACGGGCAGAATGTCTGGCAGTCAATAGGTGGCCAGGAACTTGGGACAATTTGGGGGCATGGCGCTTATATAGCTCCGGACTGGACAGCAGACTGGGTTCACAGAGAAGCTTTATTTATTCTAAATAGATACGCAGTGTCAAAGTATAATGTAGAATATGATAATTTAACTACAGATAAAAAAATGCTATTGCAGCAGCAACTGCAAGACGAGATCAGGAAAAATACCTACAACGAAGAGAAAAGTACGGTTACGATATCGGTGGTAAGGGCAGAAGCGTTTGATTCGCTAAGTTCCTATTACAAATCATTGTTTGGAGATGTTGAAAAATTAAAAACTATTCGCAATAAATATGCAATTCCTGATAACACTATAAAAGATCCGGAAAGACAAAGAGTGATGAATGCCTTTTTCTTTTGGGCTGCGTGGTCTTGTGTTACAAACAGACCGGGTGAAAACATAACTTATACAAATAATTGGCCGGCAGAAAAATTAGTTGCAAATGAACCTTCCGGTCAGGTTGTTGTGTGGTCAGTTATTAGTTTTGTCTTTCTTTTAGGTGGAGTTGGAGCGCTATCATGGTATTATGCTTTCAGCAAGAAAAAAGAGGACGAGTATCATTCACAACCGGAAAATGACCCGTTACTATCAGTCAGGCCGACTCCCTCAATGAAGGCAACTTTAAAGTATTTCTGGATTGTGGCAGCCTTGATAATGTTGCAAGTTTTGCTTGGGGCAATAACAGCGCATTTTGGTGTAGAAGGGAACGGATTTTATGGTTTACCGATAGCTAAATGGTTCCCTTATCAAATTACGCGCACCTGGCATACACAACTTGGGATATTTTGGATAGCGACAGCCTGGTTAGCTACCGGTTTATTTTTGGCTCCGGCCGTCTCTAACCACGAACCGAAATATCAAAAAGCAGGAGTCAATTTTCTGTTTGTATGTCTGCTAATAATAGTGGTCGGATCAATGATTGGGCAATGGTTTGGGGTTATGCAGAAACTTGGACTGGCTGCTAATTTCTGGTTCGGGCATCAAGGTTATGAATACGTGGATTTAGGACGTTTTTGGCAAATATTTTTAGCAATTGGCCTTTTCTTGTGGCTGTTCCTGATGGTAAGAGCTATGATGCCTGCAATTAGAAAGTATGATGAGAATAAAGATCTGTTAGTCCTATTTTTACTTGCATCAGCTGCTATAGCCTTATTTTATTGTGCGGGTTTTATGTGGGGACGACAAACAAATCTGGCAATTGCAGAGTACTGGAGATGGTGGGTAGTTCATCTTTGGGTAGAAGGATTTTTTGAAGTTTTTGCAACTGTGGCCATAGCATTTTTATTTGCCAGAATGGGGCTTATAAAAGTCGCTTCAGCAACAAAAGCGGTATTGTTTTCCACAATAATTTTCTTAACAGGCGGAATTTTAGGGACATTCCACCATTTATACTTTACTGGAACACCGACCTCAATTATGGCTATTGGTGCTACGTTTTCTGCTTTGGAAGTAGTACCTCTTGTTTTGATCGGGTTTGAAGGATATGACAATTTAACTTTAAGCCGGGCCAAAAAATGGGTAGAGGCATATAAATGGCCTATTACATTTTTTGTTGCAGTTGCTTTTTGGAATTTAGTAGGAGCGGGCTTGTTTGGGTTTTTAATCAATCCCCCTATTGCTCTTTACTATATGCAGGGACTTGAAACAACTCCGGTTCATGCACATACTGCATTGTTCGGAGTATATGGGATGCTGGGAATCGGATTCCTGTTATTCTGTCTTAAGGGATTAAACAGTAATTTAATTTGGAAAACCGGAGCAATCAAATTTGCATTTTGGGCAATTAATATCGGATTAGCTCTGATGGTTCTTATCAGCATTTTACCGGTTGGAATTATGCAAACCTGGGCCTCCGTTGAGCATGGATACTGGTATGCCAGATCATTTGAGTTTAACTCGCTGCCATTAATTTCAACTTTCAGATGGCTGAGAGTTATTGGCGATTCTGTTTTTGCAGCAGGAATTTTGTCATTAGGGTATTTTATACTTGGCTTAAAGACAGGGTGGTCAATTAATCAAAATACGGAGGTGAAGGAGCATAGCTAAAATCAAGTAATTGTGTGCACCAAAAAGCCGTCCCAACAGGACGGCTTTTTGTCGTAAATGCAATTTCTGTAATTGCTAAAGCAGTGCTTTAGTAGTTTGCAACAGATTTCGATTCTGTAAATTAACAGATAAGATGAATTTTGTTACATTACCAAAGCCATAATTGCTTTTTGTACGTGTAAACGATTCT
>JAUZPC010000229.1 GCA_030706105.1 Bacteroidota bacterium
AAATTTTGGCTCTGATGCAATCTCTGAAGCTTTTAATGCGGGACAGCTTGAGTTCGGGGAAAATCGTGCTCAAGAGCTTTCGGCTAAGTATGAAGTCCTGGGCAGTATGGTAAAATGGCATTTCATTGGCACTTTACAGTCTAATAAAGCTAAATATGCCGTTAAAGCTGCTGATTTAATTCATTCGATTGATTCTCTGGAACTCCTTATTGAAGTTGATAAACAGGCCGCCAAATTAAATAAAGTTCAGGATATCCTTTTACAGTATAAAACTTCTTTTGAAGATACTAAAGCAGGTATCCGGACAGAAGATGACTTGTTTTCCGTTGCAGAACATTGCAGAACTTGCAAAAACATAAGTTTTATAGGCCTGATGACTATAGCTCCGTTTGTTGATGATGCGGCTGTTGTCAGGAACAGTTTTTCTACTTTAAGGCTGCTGAAAGATAAGCTTAATAAAAACGGATTTAATTTATCCGAACTCTCAATGGGAATGTCTGATGATTTTGATATTGCCATTGAAGAAGGCGCTACTATGGTTAGAGTCGGGTCTGCTATTTTTGGCACCCGTGATTATTCCAAAACTTGGAAATCTTTATGAAATTATCGTCCGTAAATATAAGACAACAGGAATTTAAGAAAGTACTTAAAGGTTATGATAAAGAGGAAGTTCATACCTTCCTTGATAATGTAGCTCTTGAGTATGATGCCGTTGCAAAGGAAAATGAGCAACTGAAGCATGACCTTGAAGAAGCTTATGAAAAAATAAACCATTACAAGGAAATTGAACAGAGCTTGCAGGATACTCTGCTTAAAGCACAGGAATCAACCGGAAAATCCATTGAAGCTGCAAAGAAGCAGGTTCAGATGATGATTAAAGATGCCGAATTGAAGTCTCAGCAAATTATGGATAAATCCAAAGAAAGTGCTGATGAAATAAGAATCTCTGTTATTAAATTGCGCGAAGAAAGAAATTTAATTATTGCCAAATTAAAGGCGATGGTTAACTCACAGGCTAACTTGTTTGAAGTGAAGATTG
Source organism: Bacteroidota bacterium (assembly GCA_030706105.1). Classification (GTDB taxonomy): domain Bacteria; phylum Bacteroidota; class Ignavibacteria; order Ignavibacteriales; family Ignavibacteriaceae; genus JAUZPC01. The sequence goes on from JAUZPC010000229.1 coordinate 1,040, forward strand.
AAAATGCCGTCTCCGAAAAGGATAAAATCTCTAAAGAGAGCGCTGACGAAGAACCAATTAAAAGACCTGACCTGGACATTAACAACATTGTAAACCGGATTATCTAATATGAGTAAATTATTAAATAATATTAACGAAGCTTTAGAAGTAATTAGAAAAACTGCAAAAGATACCTATCCGGTCGGGATTATTCTTGGAACCGGCTTAGGCGGCCTTGTTAAAGAAATTGAGATAAAGCACGAAATAGATTATGCGGAAATTCCTCATTTCCCGCTTTCAACTGTTGAGTCTCACAAGGGAAAACTTATTTTTGGAACTATTGCCGATAAAAAAGTTGTTTGCATGCAGGGACGCTTCCATTATTATGAAGGCTACACAATGCAGCAGATTACTTTCCCTGTAAGGGTAATGAAATTTCTTGGCGTGCATACTTTACTGGTTTCAAATGCCTGTGGCGGAATGAACCCGCTTTACCAAAGAGGCGACGTTATGATTATGAATGATCATATTAACCTTCTTGGCGATAATCCTTTAATCGGACCTAATGAAGAAACACTCGGTCCAAGATTCCCTGACATGAGCGAACCATACAGCAAAGAGTTAATTGCTATTGCAGAACAGGCTGCTCTTGAAAATAAAATTAAAGTTCAAAAAGGTGTTTACATTGCTGTTCCCGGTCCTAATCTTGAAACAAAAGCAGAGTACAGATTTTTAAGGGCTACCGGAGCTGATGTTGTCGGGATGTCAACAATCCCAGAAAATATTGCGGCTAACCACATGGGTATGAAAGTGCTGGGCATAAGCATTATTACGGATGAATGCCTGCCGGATGCATTACAGCCGGTTAATGTGGAAGAAATAATTGCAACCGCAATGAAGGCAGAACCTAAAATGACTCTTATTATGAAGGAAGTAATCAAGAGATTGCAATAAAATGAAAAAAATTACCAATTATTTAACGGCATTACTGTTGCTCTTATTATTGTTTGCATCTAATTTTATTAATACAAACATTTTTGATATTCAAAACTACAATTTTGCTGTTTGGTTTATCCTCTCAATGTTTTGCTTTGTTATCGGTTATTTTATCAATAAAGTACTTGGCTGGCAGTGGGGAGGTAAAATTGTTTTTGCAGTTGTAATCTCTTCTGTGTTTTTAAGTATTATTATGCTCTCTATGTTCAGGGACTTTTTTGCGGCAAAATCTTTGTTGATTGACAATATTATTTTGTACAGCTTAAGAAACATTACTTTAGGCGCTATGTCTTTTTTTGGTATGGCAATAGCGGAAATATTGCACATGCAAAAAGACTATACTGTAATAACTGAAAAGTTAAAACTATTTGAAGCACGCTTTACCGATGCAAACAAAGAAGCTGATCTGATTATTAAAGAGGCTAAGCTTGACGCAAAGTCCATGATGCAGAATGCAGAAAATAATGTTAAGAATCTGTTCCTCAAAAAAGAGCGGATTGAAAAGGAACTGAAAGAGTTCATCGAAGCAGAAAAAGAACTGTTAAAAAGATATGAGGAAAAGGACTAATTAACAGTGCTTTATTTTTATAATTTTATTATTTTTATTCCCATATATTAAAAGATAGAAAGAATATGTTTAAACAGAACCTGGAAAAAGTTAATTACCCGGAAATTGAAGAACGGATATTAGAGTATTGGAAAGAACATCAGATTTTTGAAAAAAGCATTGAAAACCGGGATGCAGATAAATCTTTTACTTTTTATGAAGGACCTCCTACTGCCAATGGAAAGCCCGGCATTCACCATGTTATGGCAAGGACATTAAAAGATTTAGTTTGCCGTTATAAAACTTTACAAGGTTATAAGGTTCAAAGGAAAGCCGGATGGGATACCCACGGCCTGCCTGTTGAAATCGAAGTCGAAAAGAAATTAGGCATTAAACATAAGAGCGAAATATATGAGTACGGCGTTGAAAAGTATAACCAAAAATGCCGTGAGTCAGTTTTTACTTATCTGGATCTATGGGAAAAAATGACCACCCGTATGGGCTATTGGGTCGATCTGGATAATGCTTATGTTACCCTTACAAATAATTATATTGAGTCTGTTTGGTGGGCATTAAAAACTTTATTTGATAAAGGCCTTATTTATAAAGATTATAAGATTGTACCGCAGGATCCTAAATCTGAGACGGTGCTTTCTTCACACGAATTGGCTTTGGGTTACAGGGAAACAAAAGACCCTTCTGTTTATGTTTACTTTAAGCTTAAAGATTCTGTTGATACTTACTTTTTGGTTTGGACAACTACCCCCTGGACATTGATTTCAAACGTTGCCCTGGCTGTGGGTGAAAACATTATTTATGTAAAAGTTAAACATCAGGATAAGAATATTATTCTTGCAAAAGACCGTTTAGCTGTTCTTGACGGCGAATATGAATTTATTGAAGAAATTGAAGGAAGTAAACTTGAAGGTGTTGAGTATGACCAATTATTGGGATATGTAAAGCCGGATAAGAAAGCTTTCTATGTTACTCTCGGCGGGTTCGTCAGTACTGAAGACGGTTCGGGTATTGTTCATATTGCACCTGCATTTGGGCAGGATGATTATGAACTTGCTAAAAAATATAACCTTCCTATGCTTCAGCCTGTTACAAGAGGCGGACTTTTTACCGACGATGTTGTGGATTTTAAGGGACAATTTGTAAAAGATGCTGATAAAGAAATTATCTATAAGCTAAAAGAACAGGGTAAGCTTTACAAAAAAGAGACAATTGTACATACTTATCCATTTAGCTGGCGGCATGAGAACGTTCCAATTATTTATTATGCAAGGGAATCTTGGTTCATCAGAACTACTTCTATTGCTGATAGAATGATTGAGTTGAATAAAACTATCAACTGGCAGCCGCCTGAAGTAGGCTCGGGAAGATTTGGTAACTGGCTTGTAGATAACAAAGATTGGGCTCTTTCAAGAGACCGCTTCTGGGCTACTCCGCTTCCTATCTGGGTTTCTGATGACGGAGACATGATTGCAGTTGGCAGTATTGAAGATTTGAAGAAAGGATATCTTGAAGAAAATGGAGTTAAAACTCCTGTCTCTGAATTAAAAGAAGTTGACCTTCATAAACCTTTTGTTGATAAAATCTTTTTTGAAAAAGATGGAAAAATTTACAAACGTACACCTGAACTGATTGACGTCTGGTTTGATTCCGGAGCAATGCCGTTTGCCCAGTATCATTACCCATTTGAGAATAAAGAAAAATTTGAAAAAGAATTTTTCCCTGCTGATTTTATCTGCGAGGGAATTGACCAGACACGCGGCTGGTTCTATACTTTGCACGCTATTGCTACAATGCTTTTTGATAGTATAGCATACAAAAATATTGTTGTAAATGAATTGATTCTTGATAAAAACGGACTTAAAATGTCCAAGTCAAAAGGCAATTCAGTTGATCCGTTTGAATTGTTTGATAAATACGGTGCAGATGCTACAAGATGGTATCTGGTTACAAACTCGCCGCCTTGGCGCCCGACCTTATTTGACCAGGAAGGCTTAGCTGAAGTACAAAGAAAATTCTTTGGAACTCTTATAAATACATATTCATTCTTTGCGTTGTATGCAAATATAGATTCATTTAACTTTACTGAAGCACTTGTGCCTTATGAAGAACGGCCGGAGATAGACAGATGGATAATTTCCATGCTTAACAGTCTGGTTAAGGAGTATGAAGGCTTAATGGATTCATATGAACTTACCAAGGCAGCAAGAGCAATATCTACCTTTACAATTGATCATTTGTCTAACTGGTATGTAAGAAGATGCAGAAGACGTTTCTGGAAATCAGAAATGAATACAAATAAAGTTTCTGCGTATCAAACATTGTATGAATGTTTAATTACAATTTGTAAATTGACTTCTCCGTTTGCTCCGTTTATTTCAGAAGAAATTTATCAGAACCTAAATGAAGCAACCAAGCGTGAGGAATTTGAATCTGTACATTTAAGCCATTTCCCCAAAGTAGGTTATATAGAAAAAGAACTTGAAGAGAAGATGGAAATTGCTCAAAAAGTTGTATATTTAACCCGGGCAATGAGAGCAAAAGCTAATCTAAAAGTCCGCCAGCCATTGGCTAAAATTATGGTTGTGGTTGAAAATGAAAAGCGCGAAGCCCTGGCAAAAATGAAAGAAGTTATTCTTGAAGAAGTGAATATAAAGGACTTAATTATACTTGAAGATGA